>DEKO01000082.1:760-8860 GCA_002353885.1 Porphyromonadaceae bacterium UBA2720 | reverse complement strand
CAGCCCCGTGAGGCCGAGAAGTATATTCTCCAGGCACTGGAGCACGCCGACAAGGCCGACAACCCGCCGCGCAAGGCTGTGCTGCTGGGCATGGCATCTGAGGTCTACCACACACTAGGCGATGACAACAAGGCCTTACCCTATGCCGAGCAGGCATTTGCCATCGACTCGGCCCTGCAGCGGCCACAGGCCAACATACGACTCTCGCAGAAGGCTTCGGCCTTGCTAGGTCTGCATCGTTATGGTGAGGCCGAGAACATCTTGCGTCGCATCATCCCCGAGTTTGAGCGTATGGGTGACATGCACACCATGGCCATCGCCCTCAACCGCCTGGGCATGGCCCTTCTGTGCCAGGAGCGCCAGAACGAGGCAATACCCTATTATAAGAAGGCGGCCGGGCTGTTCTCGCAGATGGGGGACCTCTACAACGAGATACACTCGCACCGGGGGCTCTACGAGAGCTACTGGAAACTCAATCCCGACAGTGCCAAGTATTACCTCGACCGCTTCGACCTGCTCAAGGACTCGCTCTACAGCCATGCATCGGCCGATGCTCTCTCGCGCTACAACGCCGAGTTCGGCAACGAACGACTTCAGCAGGAGAATGCAGCGCTGACCCTGGCCAACCGCCGCAACATCGTCATTGGCCTCGCACTCATTGCCTGTCTGTTGTTGGCCGCATGGCTGGTCATCATGCACCTGCGTCGTCGCAGCCGCCAGCAGATGCAAGGGCTCATCCGCGAGATTGAGCAATTGCGGGCCAACAGGTCTGCACAGCCCGAGGCAGAACCAGGCTCGACCCGGCAGGGGGCAGAGCCCGAACCCGACAATGCTGAGGTGCAGTCGGCCGATGACCGTGCGTTCCTTATGCGGGTCATCGAGGCGGTCTATGACGGCATGCCTCGTGGCGAATTCAGTGTCGAGACCGTTGCCTCGCAAGTCAACATGAGTGTATCAACCTTCCGCCGTCGTCTGCTCGCAGTGACCGGAAAGTCGCCCAAGGCCTACATCCAGGCCATCCAAATGGAGCGCGCCATCCAGCTGCTCGACGACCCTAGCCAGCCGGTGGCACAGATTGCCCACCTGTGTGGCTTCAGCGAGACAAGCAACTTCAGCCACACCTTCAAGCGCATCTATGGCCTCACCCCCACCCAATACCGCGACGGAAATATGGATTAAGAGTCAACCCTCCACCACGAGTTCGGTATTGCGCGCCACCGGCGCGCAGTCAGCCAGCAAAAAACCACAAAAATCGGGCATTTTTGCCCGATTTTTTCATTTTGACCGAAAATCACAACTCATTTTCAGCAATTTGACCGAAAATCACAACACCCCTGATGAGGAATAGCAGTAATTTTGCATTATCAAATTTTCTGCCCCCAATACATGAAATTATGGACAAGAAAGAACGTCAAGAAGCCACCATGCGGTTCACCGCCCGGTACCTCCACGACCTCCAGCAGCAGGACCAGCTGGTCGACAAGATTGTGGAGCGTGTGGCGCATCGTCTCGAGCCGCTCATCCAGCAGATGATGGCACGCGAGCAGAGCCAGCCACCGTCGCAACCCTCATGAAGAGAAAACAAACAATTAATAACCCTCAAAACAGTAACAACAATGAAAAAATTATTCTTCATCGCGCTCATCGCCATCGCAGCCATGGCATGCAGCAACGGCAACAAAGAGAATGCCGAAATCAAGACCCCCGACAATTTCCAGCATTATGAGAACGCTCTGATGGCTTTTGACTTCCCTCCCGAGATGGCGGGCACCGACGCGGATGACGACGAGGAGACCTTCTATACCTCCGGTTCCGGTATGAGTCTGCAATTGCGTGTCATCAACGATGCTCCCGACTCGGCCAGTGTTCAGGCCTACGCTGCCAAGTTCGCCGAGGAGAAACGCGGCGGTGGCCTGGAGGTCGGTGAGCCGGTCATCAAGGACAGCATCATCACGCTGCGCTGCTCGGGTGAGCGATTTGGCGGCAAGGAAAACAATGTCTTCTTTGTTGTCATCGGCCAGGGTGGCAAGGGTGTCCGCGGCATGTTCAACTACATGGACACCATCTCGACAACTGCCGAGCCCTACGCCGAACCCATCATCCACTCCATCAAGGTGAAGTAATCACAATCCTGCCACAACGAGACGCGCCGTGCCGCGTGATTCGCCACACGTCAGGTATTGCGCGCCACCGGCGCGTACTCGGGGATCAGGGCAGCGACATTAGATGCACGTCCTACAAAGGTGGGGCAAATCATCCGCAATTATTCACCAAAAACTCTAAAGATATGAAGAAACTTTTCACAATATGGGCACTGCTGTTGGCGGCGCTGGCGGCGCAGGCCGCGACCTACTACGGCTTCAAGATCGCAGGCGTTTCGGTCAACAGCGACAACTACCAGAACGTCACTGGCAGCAACATCGCATCGGGTACGGTGGTCTACGACCCATCGAGCAACACCGTCACACTGACCAACGTCACCATCTCGCGCACGGGCAGTGACAACCGCGCCATCTACAACGAGAGCAACTCGGGGCTGACGGTGAAGCTGGTCGGCACCAACAATCTGAGTGCAACCCAATCCGCGCCCGTTCGCATTGAGAAGAACACCACCATCACGGTGAGCAGCGGCACCACCACCATCACTGGCGGCAGCGAGGGAGGCATCTACATCAGCGGGGCATACGACCTCACCATCAATGGCCCCGGGACACTCAATATCACCGCCACCAGCAAGGGCGGCATCGAGGGAAGCAACGACAACAACTCTGTGTCGTTCTTTAATGTGAATGCCACCATCTATGGTGGAGGAGGCGACCTCCTGGACATCTCTAAGGTTTTATTTTATAACTCGGTTAATCCATCCACAGCACCCAAGACGGTCACGCTCAAGAGCATCAGTTCAAGCCAGCCCAACGTCAAGAATGTGTCATCTATGGGTTTCTCACCTAATGTGGTGATACAGCAACCCGTCGGTGCCAACTTCAACTCTTCGTCCAAGTCGATTGCCAATTACGACTACACCAACAATGCTTTCCTGAGCGATGTGAAAGGTGCCGACATCGTCATCAGCGACAAGGACGTGGTGGCAGACTTCAGCATCGACAACTTCCCCGATGCCAATTTCCGCAATTACCTGGCCCAAAAATTCAAGAAGCGATTCATCACCACCACCGATGTCGCTGCAACAACTTGGTTGAGTCCTATAAACGAGGGCATCAGCAATCTCAAGGGAGTTGAGTACTTCACCGCATTGACGAATTTGTCTTGTAAGCAAAACAACCTCACCACATTCGATGTGTCGGCATTGACGGCACTCACCGAACTGAGATGTGAGGACAATCCGCTCACTACGCTGGACGTGAGCCATAATCCCAATCTGAAATTACTGTATTGCTACAATACCTCGCTCACCACACTCAACCTGGCCAATAACACAAAAATGGAGGATTTGTGGTTGGAAGATAACTACATTAGCGGATCAGGGGCCGCTCAATTTGTTGAGTCATTGCCCACTCGCACAGGTGCCATGCTTTCGTTCCAATTCATGGACAGATATGAAAAAGGCAATGAACTCACCGTCGAGCAGGTGCAGGTTGCCAGAGCAAAGGGCTGGAATCCACAGCGGTTAAAGCGTGTAAACTTTGTCTACGAGGATTATTTGGGCGTGGTCTATCTCAATACCACCAACTTCCCTGATGCCAATTTCCGCTCGGCCATCAGCGATACGGACACCGATAGCAACGGCAAACTCGACCAAGACGAGTGGAAGGCGGTTACCGAACTGAATGTCGGCAATCAGAATATCTCAAGCCTGCTGGGCATCAAGTATTTCACCGAACTGACATCGCTCAATGTCAACCAAAACAATCTCGGCACGCTCAACTTGAACCAGAACACCAAGCTGACTTTTCTCAGTTGTGCCAACAATCAGCTCACCAATCTCTATGTAGCAGGGTGCACACAGTTGCAGACGCTGCTGTGCTCGGCAAACCAGCTGCGCCAACTCGACCTGACACCCAACGCGGCACTGAGCAGGCTGTCGTGCGAAGCCAACAAGCTGACCTCGCTCAGGGTGTCGACCGGAGCGTTTGCAGCCGGACTGACTACCAACTTCTATGTCTTCAGCAACCAGCTCGGCAGCGAGGCCGTCGACCAGTTCATCGCCTCGCTCGACAATCGCCCCACACGCAAGTCTTATTACATTTTCACCACAGGTGGCGACGACCAGAAGATGACCACGGCACAGGTGCAACAGTCGCGGGCCAAGGGGTGGTGGCCGATGCTGCTCACCGATGGCACATTGACCGACTACGAGGTTGCGGATGAATATCCCATCACCATCGCAGGCACAGTGGTCACCTCCGCAAACAAGGACAGTGTCGCCGGCGACGGCATCACGGGCACCATCACCTACGACCCCGAGGGCAACGTGCTTACCCTGACCAACGTCACCATCACCTCAGACAACACACCTATCAAGGTGGACCGGACTTTGCCGGGCATCAAGATTGTGCTGCGAGGCGACAACACCATCAACTGTACGCGCAACACCGGCATGATTGCCGTGTCGGTCGGGAACTGCGACGGTGCCGTGATCGAAGGTCCCGGCAGACTCACCATCAACAATTCCGGTGCAGCCCTCTGGATCGGCAGTGGCTCGGGCAGCGGCGACCATCGCATGACCATACGCAACTGCACGATTGTCGCTACCGCTCGCAGCGGGGGCGGTAGCACCGCCATCAGCGAGGACGATGGCGACGCCAATCTCACCATCGACAATGCCACGGTGCGCCTCGAGCACGGTTACATCAATTGCGGATATGACCTGCAACTGGTGGGTTGCCACATCACACTGCCCGAGGGCGGATATGTCGATCGTGGCGACGTGTGCGCTCCTGGCGTTTCAGGCGTTTACACCGGCTACATTGCCATCGAGCCTGTCCTGAAGTTGACTGGCGATGTGGATGGTAACGGCACAGTGGACGTGGCCGATGTGAACATCCTCATCAACATCATGCTGGGCAAAGACAACGCCGCCAACTATCCCAACGCCAATGTCGATGGACAGGAAGGTATCGATGTGGGTGACGTCAACACGGTCATCAACATCATGCTCGGAAAAGAGTCAGCCGATGTGACGACCACCTAGACTGTCAATGGCGTGTCGTTCAAGATGGTACCGGTCGAGGGAGGCACGTTCACCATGGGGGCTGTGACTGGCCCAGCCAATCAGATGCTGGCCCACCAGGTGACCCTGTCCAGCTACAGCATCGGCCAGACCGAGGTCACACAGGAGTTGTGGCTGGCCGTGATGGGCACCAACCCAAGCCGTTACACCGGCAACTTGCAGCGACCCGTGGAACGAGTGTCTTAGGACGACTGCCAGACGTTCATCAGTAGGTTGAACGAGCTCACCGGAATGGCGTTCCGCTTACCCACCGAAGCCGAGTGGGAGTACGCGGCTCGGGGCGGCAACCGCAGTAAGGGCTATACCTATGCCGGCAGCAACAACGTCGATGATGTGGCATGGTACTTGGATAACATCCCGAATTATAGCACCCAGACAGTGGCCACCTAGGCACCGAACGAACTGGGACTGTACGACATGAATGGCAACGTGATTGAATGGTGCCAGGATTATGGTTATTACTACACCGAGGATGCACAGATCAATCCTGTCTGCACAAGTTCTGATTACGAACCCGAGCGTATGTATCGTGGTGGTTGTTATTCTGATCAAGCTAATTGGTTTAGTGTGGTTTATCGCAATTGGATGGTACCGACGAGAGTGGATGGCCGCTACGGCTTGCGCCTGGCCCTATAGCCCCGCGTCATTGCACAGATGCATTATCAACTGCACGCTGCGTCCCGTCACAGGCGACGCAGCGTGCTGCTTTCTTGTAGTAGGAGAGTTGGGGAGTTGGGTGAAATCGACAAAAAACATTATTTTGCTCACGGCCGTTCAATAATTCTTGTTTTTTCCGTAAATTTGCACCGTCATTAATCAGCAAGCAATTGCGCATTCTGCATTCTGCATTGTGCATTGAGAAAAATGGATTTCAACCTGCCCGAAAATATCGACCTCGACAACCCGGAGTTCCAGAACGTGTGGAACCTGATTCAGCACACCCGACAGTCAGTCTTCCTCACAGGAAAGGCCGGCACCGGAAAGAGCACATTCCTCAAATATATCTGCGCCAACACACGCAAGAAGTATGTCGTGCTGGCTCCAACCGGCATCGCCGCCGTCAACGTCGGCGGACAGACGCTGCACTCGTTCTTCAAGATTCCCTTCCGGCCTCTGCTGGCCGATGATCCCGACTTCGCCCCGCGCCAGATACGCAAGACGCTGCGTTACACCAAGGAGAAAGTCAAGCTCATCCAGCAGCTCGACCTCATCATCATCGACGAGATCTCGATGGTCAGGGCCGACATCATCGACTTTGTCGACAAGGTGTTGCGCACCTACTCGGGCAACATGCGCGAGCCCTTCGGCGGAAAGCAGCTGCTATTTGTGGGCGACATCTTCCAGCTTGAGCCGGTGGTCACGCGCGACATGCGGCAGATCTTGCAGCGCGACTACCGCCAGTTCTTCTTCTTCAACGCCCGCGTGTTCGGCGACCTGGGGCTTGTGCCCATCGAGCTGCGCAAAATCTACCGTCAGACCGACAGCGACTTTGTCGCGTTGCTCGACCGCGTGCGATTGAGCCATGCCAGTAAGGCCGACATCATGCGCCTCAACGCGCAATGCAACCCGGCCTACAACGACGACGGCTTTGTCATCACCCTGGCCACGCGGCGCGACACGGTCAACAGCATCAACGACGATCACATGGCCGCACTCAAGACGCCCGAATATGTCTACCAGGGCGAGATCGAGGGCAATTTCCCCGACAACGACCTGCCCACATCGCTGCAGCTCACACTCAAGGTGGGCGCGCAGGTCATCTTCATCCGCAACGACAAAGAGGGCCGGTGGGTCAACGGCACCATCGGACGCGTGCACGACCTGACCGACGACAAGGTGCAGATTGTGCTGGAGGACGGTGACATCTATGATATCGAGCCAGAAGTGTGGGAGAACATCCAGTATTCTTACGACGAGAAGAAGAAGGCTGTGGTCGAGAATGTCCTGGGCTCGTTCAAGCAATATCCAGTCAAGGCGGCTTGGGCGCTGACCGTGCACAAGAGCCAGGGGCTGACGTTCAACAACGTGGTCATTGACTTTGCCGGTGGGGCTTTCACCAGCGGACAGACCTACGTGGCCCTCTCGCGATGCACCTCGCTCGAGGGCATCACCCTGCTCAAGCCCCTCAGCGAGCGCGACATCATCGTCAACACCGCTGTGGTCGACTTCAGCCGTCGCTTCAACGACCAGCGGGTCATCGACGATGCCCTCAACCAGGAGCGGGCGCGCCAGCTCTATGTCCGGGCCAACCATGCCTTTGAGCACCACGAGTGGCGCGAGTGTGTCGAGTGTTTTGCGCAGGCTTCGGTCATCAACAACCAGATTCAGAACCCCGTCGTGCAGCGGCTCATTGCTACCAAACTCGCCAACTTCAACCGGCTGGTCAATCAAAATCAAGTCAAGACGTTGCAAGAGGCTGTTGATGCCCAGCATGCGTTGCTCACGGAATTGGCGCAGGAATATGCTGCCATGGGTGACCAGTCCCAGGGCTTCGGATCGCTTGTGGGCGAGGATGCCGTGCCTTACGGCGAGGCCAGACCGCTCGACGACATCGCCATACGCACCGCCCTGGCCAACTACAACAAGGCCCTGCGTATCGACCCCCAGTGCATCCAGGCCGTGCTGGGCAAGGCGCGTCTCATGGCGGCCATCGACCAAACCGACCAGGCCATCGAGGGCTACAATCAGGCACTGGCACTCGACAAGAACTGCTATGACGCGCACATGGGGTTGGCGCAAATCCACCTCGACCGCAAGCACACACCCGAGGCCATCAAGGCACTCAAGCGAGCCTGCAAGGCCAACAAGACCCGTCCCGAACCGCACGATCAGCTGGCTGCCATCTACGACCGCATTGGCCTCGATGACCTCGCCGACGAGCAGCGCGACCTTGCCCGCCGCCTGCGCCA
>DEKO01000082.1:0-742 GCA_002353885.1 Porphyromonadaceae bacterium UBA2720 | reverse complement strand
CCCTAACCCCCCTATCGAATGCTCGCCAGCTCGCCCCCTCCCCCCACATCGAATGCTCGAATGCTCGAACACTCGAATGCTCGAAAAAAAACCAAATAATAACCCCCCAAAAAACAAAAAAAATGGCAATCGAAATCAAGTCTGTCAAGGGCTATTATTATCTCGATGCCTGGGTGATGTCGCACATCATCCATCAGGCCACCATCAGCTTTTGTCGCCGCTATCTCAACAAATCCAACGACCCCGGTGGCCGCCTTTATGACCAGATGGTGATGGCGGCGCGCAGTGCGCCTGCCAACATCGCCGAGGGCAGTTCGCGCCGTCAGACTAGCCGCGAGACCGAGATGCGGCTCACCGACGTGGCGCGTGCCACATTGAGTGAGTTGCTCAGCGATTTCTTGGCATTCTCGCTGACCTATGACATCGAGCCATGGGCAAAGGATAGCGACCATTACAGGGCGTTACAGAATCTGCAGCTCGAACGCCCCAACTACGGGACCGACATTGAGCGGGATGTGTGGTTGCACATTCAAGCTCAGCGCAGCAGGTTTGCTCCTTGGGTCGAAAGCGACGACTTGGCGGTGTGTGTCAATTCCCTCAAGCAGCTCATCAACCGCAACATCATCATGCTGCAGAAGATGATTTTAAGACAGCTGGATGAGTTTAAGCATTCCGGGGGTTTCACCGAGGGGCTAACCAAGGAGCGTGTCGCCGCACTGACAACCCAGTCGGTGGAGCAAGG
>DEKO01000049.1 GCA_002353885.1 Porphyromonadaceae bacterium UBA2720 | reverse complement strand
CGTGTCGAGCAGAAGACCGACTACGAGAAACTCGTGCTTGAGATCACTACTGACGGTTCGATTCACCCCAAGGAGGCGCTCAAGGAAGCTGCTAAGATCCTCATCCAGCACTTCATGCTGTTCTCGGACGAGAAGATTGCTCTCGATACGACCGAGACTGATACTAACGAAGAGTTTGACGAGGAAGTGCTCCACATGCGTCAACAGCTCAAACAGAAGCTGGTGGATATGGACCTCTCGGTGCGTGCACTCAACTGCCTTAAGTCGGCTGAAGTTGAGACTTTGGGTGAACTTGTGGTCTATAACAAGACCGACTTGCTTAAGTTCCGCAACTTCGGTAAGAAGTCGCTCAGTGAGCTCGAAGAACTGCTCTCAAGCCTCGGACTCTCGTTCGGCATGGATATTTCAAAGTATAAATTAGATAAAGACTGATAAACAACGATGAGACACAATAAAAGATTCAACCACTTAAGCCGCAAGAAGGCCCATCGCGACGCGCTCATGGCCAACATGACCATCTCGCTCATCGAGCACAAGCGCATCATCACTACCCTGGCCAAGGCCAAGGCACTGCGCGGCTATGCCGAGCACATCATTAACGTCGCTCAGCGCGGACTCAAGGCCGATGCTCAGTTGGCCGAGGGATGGAACAACGAGAATAAGCCCGCACCCAAGGATCAGGCTTCGCGCCGTCTGGTGTTCAGCTATCTGCAGAGCAAGCGTGCCGTCACCGAGCTCTTCGGTGTCGTCGCTCCCAAGGTAGGTGACCGTCCCGGTGGCTACACCCGCATTCTCAAGCTCGGCAATCGTCTGGGCGACAATGCCAAGACTTGCTTCATCGAGCTTGTTGACTTCAACGAGGCTATGCTTGAGGCTAAGGCTCAGGAGACTGGTGCAGCCAAGAAGGCTACCCGCCGCACTCGCCGCTCGAGCAAGAAGGCTGCTCCCGCAGCCGAGGAGGCTCCCAAGGCTGAAGAGTAATTTGATATTACAATAAGCTCTATATCGAAAGACCCGACCATCATGATGGTCGGGTCTTGCTGGTAGTAGGACGATAGGTTTAATTGCAGTGGAATTTGTTGCTGAAAGTCTCAACAACGTTTCTTAGAGGTTGCGGTAATCGGGTCATCACTTCTTCTTTTATCCATTCTGGCACACCGAACAGTGCTTCTGCAATGGCACCGGTGATGCAGCCGATGGTGTCGCTGTCGCCACCGATAGAGATGGCGTTGCGCACGGCATCTTCAAAGTCAGTCGCTTGCAGGGCACAAGCTATGGCTTGAGGAACACTGCCCTGGCAGGTTCCTCCATTGCCGGCACCATCCAGACCCTGCCACGAGTAGCGGGGGCGTATCTCATCGACCGTGAGCGACAGGTCATAGCCGTAGTCCTGCTCAATGCGCTGCTTGATGTCGCTGGGCGTGGCGCCATGACGGGCCATGAAGATGCACAACGCGGTGGCTTGTGCCCCTTTAATGCCCTCAGGGTGGTTGTGGGTGCATTCGGCCGAACGCTGGGCCATTGCCAGGGTCTCCTGCTCGGTATCAAAGGCCCAGCCCACAGGGCCGACGCGCATGGCGCTGCCGTTGCCACAGCTGTTGTAGGGTGCGGCATTACCTCGCGAGGCACGATGCACCCATTTGACAAATCCAGGGCCATAGCTGCCCATGGGGTGCGGATAAGCCTGTGCATAGCGCAAGTAGTAGTCACCTGGGTTACCGCCGCTCAGCAGCCAGTCAGCTGTTGCGATGGTCAAGATACTATCGTCGGTGGGCTCCATGCGGCCATCGAAGAAGTCAAACTCCTTGGTCTTGATGTTGTCGAACTCATAGATTGAGCCCACCATGTCTCCAATAATTGCTCCTATCATAGTGTTATTTGAGTGTGTGTACAAACTAGCGTTCAACAATCTTCTTGAAATCTTGCCATTGCGAGGCGGACTTATAGAGTTGGGCCGTGCCCTTGGGAACGTACAGTGTGCAATTGCTCTTGTCAATCTCGTCAAACACATCCTCGCCCATCTTGACTTGCGTCACATCGGCTATTTTGCTCGTGATTGATGTCACTGCATCCAAACCCTTGAATGCCCATGTGCCGATGCTTGTCACACCACTGCCGATGGTCACACGCTTGATGTGGTCGTCGTGCAGAAAAGCATTGTTGGCGATAGTGGTGACCGAGTTGGGAATGTCTACGATCTCCAGGCTGTCGCAGCCCACAAAGGCATAGCTCCCGATTGCTGTTACCGAGTTGGGCAGATTGATTGACCTGATGTTGTGGCAGTAGAAGTAGGCGCGGTAGCCAATCTTTGTCACTGTGCCAGGCAGGTCAACGGTTGTCAGGCCATCACATCCGTAGAATGCTTCATCGCCAATTGTAGTGACCGATGCGGGCACAGCTGTAGTGCCATTGCAGCCGACTACCAGCTTGTTGGTACCAGTCTCGATGATTGCGTTGCAGTTGTCACGTGAGTCATAGCGCTTGTTGCCTGAGACAACCTTGATCGATGTCAGCCCATCACAGCTGCTGAATGCGCCCGAACCGATGTTGTCAACCGAGGCCGGAATGGTCACCGTTGTCAGAGCTGCACACTCGTTGAACGCTTGTGGTTCAATTGTTTTGAGCGAATGAGGAAAACTAAAGCTTCGCAGAGCTGGGCAAAGGCTGAAGGCGCCTTCTCCGATTGTGGTCACTGAATTGCCCATTGTCAGCTCTTCCAGCTGACGGTTTGAACTGAACGCACCCCTGCCGATTGTCTCGACCGAGTTGGGGATGGTCAACGACTTGAGGCGGCAGCTGTTGAATGCCGACTCGCCGATGTGCTTGACCTTGCCAGGCAGGGTGACTGCCGACAGACTGCTCTCGGCAAACAGATAGTCACTAATCTCGGTCAATGCCGAAGGCAGTTGCACCGTCTTGAGGCGATAGCATTGCATAAATGCTCCCTTGCCAATGGTCTGGACCGTTGAGGGGACGACCACCGACAACAGTTCGGAATTGGCACAGAAGGCATAGTTACTAACCGCGGTGACGGTGTAGGTCTTGCCGTCGTGCTTGACCTTTGATGGGATGACAATGTTGCCAATATAGCCCTTCTCGGTGGGAGCAGGGGCGTCAAGCGCAAACATGATGGGCACCTCATAGGTCAGTGTCACGCTGTTCCCGTCCTGGTTCATGTTGAAGAACAGGCCGCCTTCTTTGAAGTCGTAGCCGTTGGCAGTTTTCGGCAAGAGTGCAGACATAAGCATAATCAGACAGAATCTTGTTAAGTGTTTCATAATCATTTAAGTATTGAGTGTTGGTTATAGAATCTTGAGTGCGATGGCGGCGCAAGCTGCAGCGTCGGCCAGCGCATGGTGATGGTTCTTCATCACATAGCCGCAGGCTTCGGCCACAACGTCCAGCTTGTGGCTGCGCAGCTGCTTGAACTTGCGGCGTGAGGCTTGCAGCGTGCAGAAGAAAGGATAGTCGGGATAGTCCATCTGATAACAGCGGAATACAGCCTTGAGGCAACTCTCATCGAACGCCTTGTTATGCGCCACTAGCGGCAATCCCTCAATCTTGGGAGCAATTTGTGCCCACACATCGGGGAAGAGTGGGGCAGTGTCGGTGTCGTCACGCGACAGACCGTGCACCCGCTGGCACCAGTAGTTGTAGTAGTTCGGCTCGGGTTGGATCAGCGAGTAGAACGTGTCCACAACCCGACCGCCGCGCACCACGACAACGCCCACCGAGCACACGCTGGTGCGCTCGCCGTTGGCTGTCTCAAAGTCTAGCGCAGCAAAGTCAGTCATCTCTTGGTCGAACGTTGATAGGAGGTTCAAGTAACACGCACATATTTCATCTGGCCGAAAGCGCATTGGCTGCATTTAAAGCCAGAGCCATACCTGCCCCGGTGCCTGCTCAAGCAAAACGGACAAACGCGATAGCCACACTTGTCACACACATACCAGTTAAAATCCTTGGGGTACTCTTTTCCACAACATTGACACGGAATCAGCATAATCTCTTGTTTTTATGTTCAACTTTTTAACCCGCGAATCATTCTTAAATTCTTAACAGAGAAATCTAAACAAATCGAGCGAATCGGCTCAGAGTTCAGACTGCAAATATAACAAAAAATATGAAACTATAAGCCATCCGAGCCAAAAAATTGATGCACCATCCCACAAAAAGGGCAGAAAAGGCGGCACCCCTCAGTGCCGCTCCTCATCCAAATTACTAAATGGTGACTAATTCCCTCCGTATCTTTCGATAATTCTTTGGTGTGCTTTGTCGAAATCGTCTTTGTAATTCCCTTGTGTAAGTTCCACAATATGTCTAGACATCTCGATGTATTCCTTTTCTTTGCCCGCTTTCTCATACGCTTCACGATAAGAGTGGGCGATTTCTTGGATTTCTTCCATGTCCTTCAAGGTACTATCGCCCGGAAAAATGCGATTAAGCGAGCGCAAGCCAAGTTTGTTTGAGCTTTGCTGATCGAGAGCATTTTATCCAAATACACAAATATTTTTGGCTTTTCGCTCGCTTATTTGTACCTTTGTGGGTAGAAACTAAAATTACCTTACCAAGTATGTCAAACAGATTCGTATCGCTTATGGCAGCGGTTGTGATGACGACCACGGCTGCCATGGCATGCACCAGCCTGATGGTGGGCAAGAAAGCCAGCGCCGATGGCTCGGTGATGTGTACCTATAATGCCGACTCGTTCGGCACGTTCCGCAACCTCAATTATCTGCCGGCTGGCACACATGCCCCTGGTGAGATGCGTCGCATCATCGACCGTGACAGCAAGGAGTATCATGGCGAGATACCCGAGGCGCCGGTGACCTACAGCGTGATCGGCAACATCAACGAGTGGCAGGTGACCATCGGAGAGACCACCTACGGCGGCCGCCCTGAGCTTGTTGACTCGACAGGCCTCATCGACTATGGCACGCTGATGGACCTGGCACTGCAGCGCGCCAAGACCGCCCGTGAGGCTATCGGGGTGATGACCACGCTGGCCGAGAAATATGGCTATTGCAGTTCGGGCGAGGTGTTCAGCATCTGCGACCCCAACGAGGCGTGGATCATGGAGATGGTGGGCTGCGGCGCAGGCAGCAAGGGCGTTGCCTGGGTGGCCCTGCGTGTGCCCGACGATGCCATTTGTGCCCATGCCAACCAGAGCCGCATCCGCACGTTCGACCAAAAGGACAAGAAGAACGTCATGTTCTCCAAGAACTGCATCAGTTTTGCGCGCAGCAAGGGCTGGTTCAGCGGCAAGGACCGGGACTTCAGCTTCTATGACGCCTATGCCGAAGACAACTTCCGCGCCCGTCGCATCTGTGAGGCACGTGTGTGGAGTATCTATCGTCGATATGCCGATGGTTTCGGAGAGCAATATCTGCCGTTCATCCTGGGCGAGGACCTCAGCACCGAGCCGATGCCCCTGTGGATTGTACCCAATCGCAAGCTCACTGTTGCCGATGTGCAGGAGTGCTTGCGCGACCACTATGACGGCACGCCGCTCGACATGACCAATGACCCAGGGGCTGGGCTGTATGACTCGCCCTATCGTCCCACGCCATTATATTATAAGGTAGATGGGGTGGAGCACTTCAACGAACGTCCCATCGCTACCCAGCAGAGCGCGTTCTCGTGGATTGCGCAGATGCGGTCGTGGCTGCCGCGCCAGGTGGGCGGCCTGATGTGGTGGGCCAACGACGATGGTCATACCAGCCCGTACACGCCCATCTACTGCTGCAGTACGCAGCAGCCCAAGTGCTACAATACGCCTGGAGCCGACTGTGTGACTTTCAGCAGAGACAATGCCTACTGGGTGTGCAACTGGGTGGCCAATATGGTCTATCCTCGCTATAGTCTGATGTTTCCCAGCCTAAAGGCTGTGCGAGACTCTCTCGACCGGAGCTACCGCCAACTGCAGCCGCAAATCGAGGCTCGAGCCATCGAGTTGTGCAAGACCGACCAACAGGCAGCGGTGCGCTACCTCACTGCCTATGGCTGTACCAAGGGTGACGAGATGATTGCTCGATGGAACCAATTGGCCGAGTATCTCATCGTCAAATATAACGACATGGTGGTGCGAGCCGAGGAGAATGGACGCTTCAAACGCACCAAGACAGGCTTTAAACCCATCATTGAGAAACCTGGCATCCCCGACAAGACTGCCCGTCGCATCGCTGCTGAGGCTGGCAATCGACTGCGGTCGCCACAGTAATGAATTTGAAGAGCAGTTAAGCGGTTAAGTAGGGAGCCTCATTCCCCGACACCTCGGCACCCCTGAAGAGGGGAAAGGTCTGCTTGGGGGGCAGTGCAGAAGCGCTGTCCCCCTAAACAAAAGGTAATCGCAGCCAGATAGCTCTCTGCCGCCCCTAGCGGGGCTTGGATGTGGCTGGTGGGGCACTTGCACAGGGGGTGCGCTATCGCTCCACTCCTGCCTAGGCACTTGTAGCCCCTAACGGGGCTTGCAGGCCGAAGCTTCGAACAGGCAATAACACCTAAGATATCCGTGTAATTTGCTGCTCTTAATAACCATTCGCCGCCACTTGAACAATTGTCGAGTGGCGGCGAATGGTTTGATGCGGGTGGGGTTATTGGTTAACGGCAGGCAGCACCACAAAGTTGATGAGGTTGGAGCCCCCATAGCCCTGGTTGTTGCTATAGCTGGCGTAGATGCGGTAGAGGCCGTTGCTCACTCGATGGCCTTGCTTGTCGGTCAAGTTCCATGTGCATGGGAAGTTGTTGGTTTGCTTGCTCCACACCAGATTGCCGTGGATGTCGGTGACCTTGAGATTGACAGTTGGAACCTCGCTCAGCGCAAATGCGGCAAGGTCGATATCTACCTTGCTGCTGCTGGCGATGTCTGATGCCTCAAGTGACAAGTTGGCCTGACTGCTAACGACAAATGTGATGGTGTGTGACGTGGCATTGCCGCACACGTCCGACACATGGAATGTGAGTGTGTGCTGGCCAGCCGAGAGGCCGCTCAGCGGCAATGCGATGTCGAGTTGTTTGCCACCATTGCTCACTACAGCCAGGTCTTTGGCCAGGTTATAGGAGGTCTTTCCGCCGTCGAGAGTGAGCTTCATGTTGCGTCCCATGCCCAGTTGCTGGGTGTTGAACGAAGTGTTGTCGGTGGCTCGAATATACAGGGTGGCTTGAGACCCGATGGTGGCGTTGGCCGCAAATTCCGTCTCGTTGTTGAGGTACATAGCCTGGATGACTGGACTAGTGTTGTCGGTCACGGCGGCTTGGGCGTTGTAGTTGCTCTTGCGCAGGTTGTTAAACATGCCGTTAACCATCTGGTCGGTGCCATCGGCATGGGCATAGACCGACACCAGTAGCGGTTCGTAGCTGGCACGGTTGAAGCGTGGCATCACGACCGAGCCACGGAACATGCCATTGACCACCCGGCCAGTGACTTGCACCAGCCTCTCGCGAGGGTAGGCCAGCGACATCGTGTCGCGCGAGTGCATCCCTGTGCCCTTGATATACTTCATGAACACTCGCTCGGAGTCATAAATGCTGATGGTTGCATCGCCATTGAAGGCCGTATTGACTTGGTCGGGGTGGCCTTCTTTCATGACTTGTGCCTCGATGGTGAGTTGCTGCAGTGGCGAGGTACTGATGGTCTTGCCCGACGAGAGCTTGATGCTGTTGATTGATGTAATCTTGAACAGAGGCTTGGGATAGTTGACCTTTAATGCCGGATCGCCTAGCAGTACCCAGTTGAACTTGTTGGTATTGGCTGACGAGTAGTAGTTTTTAGCAGCCAGATAGGCATCGCCCAATCGGGGCATGACTCCGGTTTTGTTGTAGCTGAACATCTTCTGCGTAAAGGCGCGGTTCATGTCGTCGTTCATCGTGGCCAACACTTGGCGCGTGGTGGTGAACAGTGCTATGGCTCCACCATCGCGCTTGTGGAACATCAGCTCGCAGATGCCGCGCGAGTCACTGTCGAAACGTGCCACATCACAACAAGCGGTGGTCATGATGGGCAGGCGAGCATATGAGTAGTTCTGAACGTCGGTTGATGTCCATAGTTTGGTGGCCGATATGTTGGTTGCGCCAGCATGGCCAACGTAGGTGGCAAAATATTGTCCCTCGTTGAATGTCTCTAGGATATGGCGCTTGGCCTCGGTGGACGGGCGCTTCTCGATTTCGATGAATGAGTCGGACAGGCTCTGTGGGAACATTCTCACAAAGGCCATGTCGCGTACCATCTGTGCATTGGATTCGTTGTCGATGATATATCCGATGCCCGCAGCCTGCGACTCATGCATCTGAAAGTCCTTGTAGTGCGTCTTGATGGTGTCGCCCTGGGCGTTGATTGTGACAATGTCCATCTCGATTTTTCCCTCTTCCTTGAAGGCGCTGTTCTCGGCCCACAGGCAGTAGTTGTTGCGCCAGGGACCATAGTCGGTCGAGTAGACATACTCTTCAAGCTTGTCGACAGCCTGAGTGGCTTCGGTGGCATTGGCCACTGGCATATGACCGATGCCGATGCGCAGTCGGTCGCTGGCGATGCGTTGGCCCGACTCGTCGTCCAGATAGCCATAGAAGTCGTCGTTGAAGTAACTGACATCCTCTTTGTAGCTCGCGCTCGACACATAGCTGATGATACGGTTCTGCTTGCCTGTGACGATGCCGCGATTGTCAAAACTGAGGTTGCCGAACAGGAGCAGATACTTGAACTTGCTGGGGTTGCGGTCATAGAGCATCTTGCACAGCAAGCGGATGGCCATGGCATTGGGCGTGCCACTCGAAAACTCGTTGAACACCTTGTCCTGGTCGAGCACGACTACATCCATCTGGTCCTGCTGGCGATGCAACTGAGCCACACGCTCGGCCTGTGCGATAAACTCGTGGTGGGTGAGGATGACCATGTCGGGTACAGCCATGCCATGCAAGTTCTGGTTCTCAACCACCTTATAGTCGTCAATCTGACGCAGGTTGCCTGAGGGATTAAAAGCTAC
This sequence comes from Porphyromonadaceae bacterium UBA2720, assembly GCA_002353885.1. Lineage (GTDB taxonomy): Bacteria > Bacteroidota > Bacteroidia > Bacteroidales > Muribaculaceae > Sodaliphilus. The sequence continues at coordinate 12,448 of DEKO01000049.1, read as the reverse complement.
ATATTGCTTGGGTGAGCCTTGTTGGCCAGGAGTGAACTGCACATGGTTGCTCACAGTGCGTGTCTGCATCTGTTGTGGACTGGTCGGGTCGGTGATGTCCCACACCACCAGGTTGTTGCCCTCGATGCGTACCACGTTATTGGCGTCGGTCTGGGCTAAACCCATGGTCAATTGCGAGTCACTGTTCCCAGCCATGCGGTTAAACTGGTTGTAGGTGATTATGAAGTAGTCGAGGCGGAACAAGTGTGAGACGGCCTCTTCTTCGTTGGGCTTGAGGGTGAGGCCATAACTCAGTGCAGCAGTGTGACAAGTGTCGGGCAGATTGACCCACACCATGTTCTGTTCGGGAGCGTTTGAGAGCTGATAGAAGGTGTGTTCGGCTGTGCTGCCTGTGATGGCCTGTGCCGTAGTGGAATAGGGGACTGGAATTGTCATCCCATCGATGTGCAGATTGCAGTTGAAGGCTCCGCTGACGGTGATGTTGCTGCCAGCTTTTTTTCTGACAATCTTGGCTGCCACGCGACTAGTGACGCCGATGGTCTTGTCGCTGGGGTTGACCAGGGTGAAACTGAGATCATTGTTGGCATAAGTCAAGTCCTCGCCCAGCAACTCGCTGCCTGTGAATGAGACAGAGGTCTTCTCTTGTTCGTGCAACAGGGCTCTGAGGCTGGTGTCGATGGTTCTGGGAGTCGCTGGAGCCTGATAGGGGACCGATGTGGGGCTGATGTTGCCGTTGCTGCCTTCGGTCAGAAAATAGTAAATCTTCTGGCTGTAGGTGTTGCGTGTGCGGCTATATCGTGGTTGAGATGCATCACCTAGGCTCAGGCTGACGTTGCCAATGGCATAAAAGCAAATCTTGTCATTGAGTCGAAGCACTGGCACCTGGTTCAGGTCGTCGGGCAAGTTGTCAGAGAGCACTTCGCTCATCATCTGGCCACCATAGCCGTAGACCTGTATATTGCTAGGGGAGCTAAAGCCCATCTCTCTCAGTTGGTCAAGTGTGATTTGGTACACACCAGACTCAGTGACAGCAATCTTCACCCAGTGCCCTTGAGACAACTTGGACGCATGGGCAAAGTGTGACGAAGGCAATGCATGGCCACACAATGGCATTGCAGCCAGGGCCATGAGAATTGCCCAGCAGATGATGCAGGATTTATTCATGCGATGTTAGACTTTAGACGCTAGTTGTTAGTTCTTAGTTGTTAGTTGTCCCTAGCGGGGCTTGCGGGCCGAAGGCCCAAATGGCTAATGCCGGGTTCACTGTCGTTGCAGCGGATTGAGGACTACAAAGTTGACGATGTTGGTGCCACCATAACCTTCGTGGTTCTCGTAGTTGCCGTGAATCTTGTATAGGCCTGGCTTGACACGATTGCCATTGAGGTCGGTGAAGTTCCAGGTGCAGGGGAATATGTTGGTCGTTGTCGACCACACCAGTTCGCCCTTGAGGTTGGTAACTTTGATGTTGACGTCGGGAATCTCGCTCAAAGAGAAGTCGGTCAGGTCAATCTCGGCATTCTCCCAACTGGCCCGCTCGCTGGTGCTGAGGGTCAAGTCGTTGCTTGAGGTGACGACAAAGGCGATTGAGCGTGTAGCCCGGTTGCCGCAAACATCGGCCACCGTGAAGTCTAGAGTGTGGCGTCCTGGTGTCAGTCCGGTCAGCGGCATGGCTATCGACAGCGTGCTGCCCTCGTCGCTGAGGGTGGCGTGGTTCTTGACCAGGTTGTAGCTCTTCTTGCCATTGTCCAGCCTCAGGGTCATGCCCTGGCCCAGCGACTGATGCTGCACATTGAAGGCCACATCGTCGGTAGCGCGGATATAGAGCATGGCATCGCTTGCCACTTGGGCACTGGCTGCAAATCCCTCGGCGTCGTTCAGGTGCATGGCCTCGACCACAGGCGCCTGATTGTCTTGAACGATATTAGCACCGTTGTAGGTGCCGACTGTCAGTTGCTCGGTGATGCCATTCACCATCTGGTCGCTGTTGTCCTGGTGAGCGTAGACGCTGAGTGTGCATTTACTGCTACGGGCACGCTCGAAGCGTGGAATGACGACCGAACCTGTGAACACACCATTGACCACACGGCCTGTGACGCGAGTGATGAGCTCTTGTGGGTAGTAGATAGTGTGGGTCTCACCATCGTGGTTGCCAGTGCCATTGACGCTCATGAACGAGCGCTTCATGTCATAGATTGACACGGTGGCGTCGCCATTGAAGTTGGTGTTGACACTGTTCGGGTCGTCCTCGAGCATCACTTTGGCCTCGATATTGAGCCGTTGCAAGGGCCTCACGGTGACAGTGTTGCTCTCGGTCATCGTTGTGTTGTTGAGCTTGGTGATCTTGAATAGAGGCTTGGGGTAGTTAATTTTCATTGCCGGGTCACCCAGCAGCAAGAAGTTCAGCTTGTTGGAATTGCTCGTACGCTTGTAGGCCAGTTTGGCTTGGCGATAAGCCTCGCCCAGGGTGGGCATGCGTTTGTTGGCGTTGTAGCTGAACATGGCCGTGGTGAAGGCGCGGTTCAGGAAGTCATTGCTGTTGGCATAGACCTGCCTAGCGGTGGTGAACAGTGCGATAGCACCGCCGTCACGCTTGTGGAACATCTGTTCGGCGATGCCCTGATGGTCGCTGTCGAAGCGTGCCACATCGCAGCAGGCAGTGGTCATGATGGGCCAGTTGGCATAGCTGTTCGATTGCACGTCATGAGCCCGCCACATGCCACTGTGAGTGAAGGTTGTGGCACCAGCATGACCGACGTAGGTGGCAAAGTATTGTCCCTCGTTGAGCATCTCCTGGATGTGTTTGCGTGCCTCGGTCGAAGTTCGCTTGTCATCGACTTTGAAGGTCTCTGCCACATCTTTCGGGAACATGCCCACATAGGCCTTGTCCTGAATCATCTGAACCTTGAGGTCGTTGTCGATGATATAGCCGATGCCGTCGGCTTGCTTTTCGTGCAGCTTGTCCTCTTTGGCCGAGCTCTTCTCTGACCAGACGCTATAGTTGTTGCGCCACACGCCATAGTCGGGCGAGAGGACATACTCATAGAGTTTGTCAACATCGTTGCGGGCTTCAAGCAGGTTGGATGAAGGCATGCGGCCAACGGCAATCGCCAGCGAGTCGGACGAGATCACCACTCCCGAATTGTCGTAGAGGTAGCCGAAGTAGTCCTCAATCACGTGGCTGTTGTCGTCGTAGTTGCTCACTGCTGTCTGATAGCACATGAGGCGGTCCTTCTTGCCGGTGACCAGGCCGCGGTTGTCAAAGCTTGACTGGCCCAGGAGCAACAGGTTCTTGAACTTGGTGGTGTTGCGGTCATAGAGCATCTTACACAACAGGCGGTAGGCCATGGCACTGGGTGTGCCACTCGAGAACTCGTTGAAGATGAGCTCGTGGTCAACGACAGCCACGTCCATGCCGTCGTGCTGGCGATGCAGTTGCGCCACACGCTCGGCCTGCTCCATCAGCGTGCTTGTGGTGATGATGAGCATGTCGGGCACAGCCATGCTGTGCAGGTCTTGGTTCTCAACAATGCTATACGAGTCAATCTTGTTCATGGGCTGGCTGGGGTCGAATGCCACATAGATGTGTGGCTCGTTGTTCGTGCCCGGTGTGAAGCGGATGCTCTCGCCATCGCGACGCGTCTGGAAACTCTGTGGGCTGTTGGGCCTGGTGACGTCCCACACATGCTGTGCTCCACCGACCAGCACCACATCGTCGGCGTTGGTTGACAGGTATCCCAGACGGCATTGCGACATGGGTTGCGAGGCCAGTGTGTTGTTGTGGGCATAGGTCATGATGAAGTAGTCCAGCAGCGACACTTGCATCACGCCTTTGCCTGATGTCTCCACAACGTTGTAACGCAGCGAGCCGGTGCTGTTGTTCTTGTCGACCAGGGCTATAGCGGTGCCTTCGCCTGACTCGTAGAAGGTGTAGTCGCGCGTGCAGCCTTTGATATATCCGCTTGTTGTTGTGTAGGGCACCTCGCTGGTCGTACCTCCACTGGTGAGGTAGCAATGGAACAGGCCTTGAATGTCGCTGCTGGTGTCGGACGCGCTGAGGCGCACAATCTTTGAGGCGATGCGCGTGGTCAGATAGGTCGTGTCACTATAGGCATTGACCAGGGTGAAGGGGAACGTGCGCTTGCCCTGGGTGATGTCTTCGCCCAGCAGTTCGCTGCCGGTGAACGATAGCGATCGCTGCTCATTCTCGTGCAGGTAGTAGTCATAACTCCAGGCAACTTGATGGGTAGCCGATTCGGCGTAGGGTGCCTGAGCGATGTCAAGTGCAGGGTCTGAGCCGCTGTCGGTGATGAAGTAGTAGCCCTGCGTGCTATACGTGTTGCGCTCGCGCACAAACACTGGATAGCCTGACTTGGTGGTGAGTGACATGAGCACATCGCCCACGCCATAGAAGCAGATTTTGTCGTTCAGGCGCAAAGCGGGCACTTGCTGCAAGTCGTCGGGCAGGCTGTTGTCGAGCACGTCGCTCAGCATTTTGCCGCCATAGCCATAGACCTTGATGCGTGTCGGGTCGTTGAATCCCATCTCGGCCAGTTGTTGACGGTCTATCTCATAGATGCCCGTTTGCGACACGGCAATCTTGACCCAGTTGCCTTGTGCTAGACGTGACGACTGCGCAAAGTGGTTGGCTTCGAGTGCCGACGAGGTGAGTGTGGCTCCTGCCACAATCAGTGTGCATATTGCGCGATTTAGAACTATCTTCTTCATCTTTTATGGGTGTGCTTGAGTGTTGTTCTGTTTGTTGACTTGGTGATTACAGCGGTGTTAGGGCTGAGCATTCTTGACAGGATTCATCACGATGACGGGCATGATGTTGGTGCCGCCGTGCGTGGCACCATTGTCATACTGGCCGAACATCTTGTACAGTCCTGGAGCCACACGCTGTCCTTGAGCATCGGTCAGGTCCCATGTGCAGGGCAGCGATGCTGTGGTGCTCCACACCAGTTGTCCCTGGGCATTAACAACCTTGAGCGTCATCGGTGGCAGGTTGGTCAGTTCGGTCTCGTCGACATCGACTGTGGTCTGGTCGATGGCCACCAGGTCGTAGGTCTTGAGTGACACCTTGCTCTCGCCTCCCACCATGAAGGTGATGGTGCGCGAGGTGCTGTTGCCCGCGACGTCACACACGCTCAGTGTCAGCGAGTGCTGTCCTGGAGTGAGGCCGGTCAACGGGAAGTGCAATTGCAGTGTCTTACCTCCATCGCCCACGGTGATGTAGTTGTGAACCAGCGAGTAGCTGGTGCTGCCGTCCAGCACTAGCTTGGTCGTGCTGCCCACACCCATGCTCTGGTTGTTGAACGCAATGTCGTCGGTGGCAGTGGCGTGCAGGGTCGAGTTGGGCGAGACGGGGATGCCTTGCTCAAAGGTCTCTTGCTCGTTGATATAGTAAGCCTCAATTACTGGGGCTGCGTCGTCTTGCACGGCAGTCTGTTCGTCATAGGCAGCCGTCTTGACCTGTGTCGTCGAGCCGTTGACCATGACATTGCTGTCGTCCTTGTGGGCATAGACATATACGGCCAGTTGCTCGCCCGGTTGAGCCTTGAAGTAGCGAGGCAGGGTGGCTGTGCCGGTGAAGTGGCCACCTTCCACACGTCCCTGCACCTCGGCCAACAGGTCACGCGGATAGTAAATTTTGCCTTTGATAAAGACGGTTTCCAGACTGCAGGTGGCATCTTTGAGCAGGCGCTCGGTGTCGTAGATCGACAAGGTGGCATCGCCGTTGAACGACGAGTTGATGGTCGTGCCGTCAGACTGTGTGACATCGGCCTCGACAGTCACTTGCTGCAGGGGTGCCAAGCTGGCCAAGTTCTGGCTGTCTGTCACATCGATGCCATTAATCGTCTTGATCTTGAACAGAGGCTTGGGATGTTGAATCTTGATGGCAGGGTCGCCCAGGAGCAAGAAGGACATCTTGTTGATGTCGCCCTGGACATACCGGTGCTGTTTGGTCTTCTTGTAGGCTTCGCCCAGTGTGGTGGCAGGGTTGTAGCCGAAGACAGCTTGGGTGAATGCCCGGTTGAGCGTGTCGTTGCTTGTGGCCTCGACTTCGCGGCTCGAGGTGAGCAGGGCAATAGCCCCGCCATTGGGCTGATGGAGCATCAGCTCGGCAATGCCCTGGTCGTTGCTGTCAAAACGTGCCACATCGCAGCAGGCGGTCATGAAGATGGGCTGATGTTCGTAGCTCTGGTTGCGGACGTTGGTCACGGTCCACATGCGGCTGGTGGTGAACTGCTTGGTGCCGGCATGGCCCACATAGGTGCCGTAGTACTGGCCACTGTTGAGCATGTCGACGATGTGCCGGCGAGCCTCACTGGAGATGTTGCCCTCCAGCGGGAACATGTCGACGTAGGCCTTGTCGGCAATCATGTGCACGTTGAGTGAGTCCTGGATGGTGTTGTAGATGCGCTCAGCCTGCAGGGCATGCAGGTCGCTGTTGCCAGTGTCGGCCCACAGCATGTAGTGGTTGCGCCAGGGACCATAGTCAGGATTGAGCACATAGTGCATGATCTTGTCCACATTCTGGCGAGCTTGCGTCAGGTCGGCTGGCGTCAGTCGCCCCACACCGATGCTCAGGTTTTGCGAGGGCAGGTTGGTGCCCGTGTTGTCGGCTAACACTCCGAAGAAATCGTCGGTTCCGAAGCTGATGGCGTCGCTCTCGCTCGCGTCCGACTCATAGACGATGACGCGGTTGTTCTTGTTGGTAGTAATGCCGCGGTTGTCATAGCTGGCAGGGCCAAACATGAGCAGGTTCTTGAACTTCATGCTGTTGCGCTCATAGAACATCTTGCACAGTAGGCGTATGGCCATGGCGTCGGGTGTGCCGCTCGAGAACTCGTTGAACACCTGTTCCTGGTCCACAACGTGCACGGTTATGTTGTCATGGTCGCGGTGCATCTGTGCCAGGCGCTCGGCCTCGGGCATGAAGTAGCTGTTGGTGACAATCAGCAGGTCGGGTGTTGACAGCCCGTGCAGGTTCTGATTCTCAACGGGAGCAAAGCTGGCAATCTCATTGAGTTTCAAACTAGGATTGAAGGCAATATACTGCGATGGAGTGACTTTGCGGCCTGGGGTGAATCCCATGGCAGTGGCGTCGCCGTCACTGGTTTGGCCCAGATGCATCTGTGTCACGTTGCGCGGGTCGGTCACATCCCACACCACGGTCTGGCTGTCGGTGCCCGGCATCACCACCTGCACGTCGGCGGCAATCGAGGGGAAGCCCATCGTGAAACTGTTGCTTGGGTTGCCATCATAGCTGTTGGTGTGCTTGTAGGTGATGGTGCCGTAGTCCAGGTGGCCCAGCATCACTGTTGCACCCCACGGATTGTCAATCCACACGTTGAGCGTGCCCGCATCGTTGGTGTCGTTGAGCTTGAGCGAGCGGGTGTTGATCACTTCGTAGTAGTGGCGCTGGATGTCTTTGGACCCCACGGCGCGAATCTTGTTCTCGCTGGTCTTGTATTCGGGGTCGTAGGTCACACCGCCACTGACAATGGATGCATCGACATAGGCCACCTGGTTGGTCACCTTGGCTGCCGACTCGAGGTGCAGCGTGATGGTGCTGTCGCTTCGGTTGGGCAACAGATAGTCGATGCTCAGACCATTGGGTATGAGCGACTCGCCCAGCAGCTTCTTGCCGGTGAAGCCCACCGCGGCCAGCTCCGACTCGTGCAGAAACACACCATAGCTGTTGCGCAGCTGCAGGGTGCCAGGTGTGGGAGCAGTCTGCTGGGCCACGGTCTGCTGGCTGTTGGTCTGTGTGACGAAGTAGTAGCCCGAGTTAGCATAGGCGTTGCGTGTGCGGACATAGTAGGGATTGGTCGAGTAGTAGTCCAGCATCTGCAAGCCCACAGTCCCCTGGGCGTAGAAGATGACCTTGTCGTTATAGACCGCCATCGGCACCATGGCCAGGTCGTCGACATGGGTGCCCGTGAGGTTCTCCTGGATGGGGTGTCCGCCCTGTCCGTAGATCTGTACATGACTGGGGTCGTCAAATCCCATCTCGGCCAGCTGCTCTGCAGTGATCTGATAGATGCCGTCTGATGGCACTTCAATCTTGACCCACTTGCCTGTCGACAACTTGGAGTTATAGGTGAAGTTGGTGAATGCTTGCCCTGGCAAGGTACCCATTGCCAGTGCGGTGGCTGTGGCCAGTAGGCCGGTGAGAATCTTGTTATGCATGGTTCTTATGCGGTTTCAATTTTATTTTATATGCATTCTGAGCAACGCTTGATTGCCCAGTGTAATCTCGGTGGTGGTGTCAATCGCCAGCTGGCCTGTCGCATCGCCACACAAGCACAGCAGGTCACCCATCTTGAGTGTCATGTAGTTGCTCACATGGCTGATGGTGGCATTGACGATGTCGCCCATGCCGTGCAGGCCCATCTGGCCCACAGGCTGATTGTTGACCATCCAGCGCAGCAGCGCGCCGTCCTGCTCGAGAGCCGAGGCTGGCACCATCTGTCCCAGCAGCAAGGCGCCGTCGTGCCCGCGACTCAGGGCCTGGATGTCGATGGTGTCGCCATCTGCGGCCTGGCCGCGTGTGACCAGGCTTGCCGTGAACCCGTCCCAGTAGCGGTGGGCAAAGCGGGGTGCGATGCACTTGCCCAGACGGCTGATGCGCACGGCCACAGCCAGCGTGCCGGCAAAGTGGTGGGCCCAGTCGGGGATGAACAACGGGCGCCCCGTGGGCAGGATGGACGAGTCGGCCAGCAACTCGTAGCCAGCCCCAGTGTCAAGTCCATATTTCACCAGCACTTTCATCACGCAAGCTCTGTTTGGCGGCATAGCCAACTATCAAGCCGCAAATATACAATAATTTCTTGATTCACGCACAATCTTTTACCAAAAAACTGCCGTTCTCATTCGGCAGTTACGGCCAGTTTCTTGCTCTTGGTGGCCTCTTGGATGCCGTCGGTCGAGATGATGGCGCGATAGACATAGATGCCGCGAGGCACTCGGCGGCCGCCCTGGTCGCGCAGGTCCCAAGTGACCGGGAACGAGGTGTAGGTGTCGCTCAGGCCGCTCTGGCGCGTGCTCCACACCAGTCGGCCCATCAGGTCATACACCTCGACACCCACCGTCAGGATGGCGTCGGGACGGTTGTGCTTGACATAGAATGTGGTGGACGTGCTGGCAGGATTGCCCGTGCAGTACACCTCGTAGATCTCGGGCTTGAGGCCCTTGGCCACGACAAAGTGCACCGTGCGCTCGCTCGAGTTGTTATACACGTCCCACACGCGCAGTCGCAGCGTGTGCTCGCCCTCGGCCAGGTCGCTCAGCGCGTAGCTCAGCGTGCCCGAGGCGCCGCTGTCGGTCGAGCGTGGCGTGAAGTAGTCGGTCATGTTACTGAAGGTCGTGTTGCCGTCCAGGGTCAACGTCATGGTGTGGCCAATGCCCGCGTTGGAGTAGTTGATGCCGCTCTCGTCGCTGATGCTGGCGATGACCAGTGGCGACTCGTTGACCTTGTCGCCGTTGGCAAAGTTCTCGCTGTTCAGGCCCAGGAAATGGATGGTCGGGCCGATAGTGTCGGTGGCTGCCGTGTCGTCGTAGCCATAGATGATGAACTCCTCGTTGCTGCCGCGCGCCTCGCTCGAGTCGGCGGGGCAGTAGGCATACATGTTGAGCAACGATGGGCTGAAGTTGTCATACAGCACCGAGTCGCCGTCGGCACTCTCGCGCGGGAGCACCTCGGTGGGCAGCACGATGCGGCAGGTGAACCGCCCGGCCTTGACCGAGTCGATGCTCACAGCCAGCTTGTTGGTGCGGTCCAGATAGGTCACCTGCTTGCCGTCGCTGCCGTCGGCATTGTCGCTGTAGCCATGGGTGGTGATGGACTGCTCGTAGTCATAGAGCTCGGTGGTCAGCGTGCCGTTGAAGTTGGGCAGTGGATTGCCGTCGCTGTCGGTCACCGTGCCTGTCACGGTCATCGTCTGGCGGCCATGGAACACCGGCCAGCCGGCCTGGGTGTGCTCCTGGGCGCCCTCAATGGTCTCAATGCGGATGCGGTTGCCCGGCACGGCCAGGCGCATGGCCGGGTCGCCCACCAGGAAGTAGCGCAGGCGGTTGCCGTCGCGCGGCGAGTCGTTCTTGCCCAGGCGCACGATGTCGCCCAGACGGCGAGGCTTGCCTTGCTCGTCGCGACTGAACACATACTTGCCCACATTGGCGTTGAGCGGGCCGTTGCCGCTGATCAGCACCGGGCGTGGCGGGCACACCAGTGCTATCACACCCCCGCGGGGGTTGAGGTAGAGCGTCTCGCCGCCACACTCCTCGCTGCCGTCAAATTGGTTGAAGTCGCAGGTGGCCGCATAGAGCACCGGTAGATGCTTGTAGTAGAACTTCGTGTCCAGGTCCACGTGGCGCAGCAGGCCGTTGTCGGTCATGGCGTGCGGACCCGAGTGGCCCGTGTAGTTCCACCACAGCACACCATTGCGCAGCGCGTTGTAGTGCTTGGTGTTGGCGTCAGGGAAGGTGCGCTTGGCGCCACTGCTCACTCCGTTGAACGCGTCCAGATAGACCCGGTTGAACACCATGTCGTTGCCTCCGTTGGCGCGCATCGAAGCAATCACCTCCTCGGCCTGCTCCATGTGGATGCCCCTGTTGCCGTCGTCGGCCACAATGAGCGCATTGTTCTTCCACCATCCATAGTCGGGCTTGGTGACATAGTCCACCAACTTGTCAACAACGACCTTGGCCTCGGCGGCGCTCTTGACCGTCATGCGGCCCACGGCGATGTCCATCGGGCTGGCAGCGATGTTCGGTCCCGTGCCATCGGCCAGGGTGCCGAAGAAGTCGTCGGTGGTGTAGGTCGTGCTGTGATTGTGAGAGGTCTCGCTCTGCCAGGTCAGTAGCATCGGGGCGTTGAGCGCACGGATGCTGCCTGTGAGCAGGCGGTTGTCAAACGTGCCCTTGCCCAACAGCAGCAGGTAGCCCAGCTTGTGGTCCGAGCCTTGCTGGCCGCGGTCATAGAACATCTTGCACAGCATGCGGTAGGCCATGGCGTCGGGCGTGCCGCCCGAGAACTCGTTGAACACGTCACCCTCGTTCACCACCAGCACACGCATGCTGTCGACCGACTCGTGCAGGCGCGCAATGCGCAGTGCTTGCTCGCGGTAGTCGCTGGGCGTGATGATGACCATGTCGGGCACCGGCTGGCTGTGAAGGTCCTGGTTGGCCACCTGGCCCACAAAGGTCGGGCGGGCAAACGTGCCGCCGGGGCTGAATGCCACATAGCGGCGCTGCCCGGCCTGCAGCGGCGAGAAGCTCAGCGTGCTGCCATCCAGCTCGCTGGCCACCACCAGCGGGCGCCAGGGCTGCGTCACGTCCATCACCATCGTGGCGCTGCTCGCGCCGTCCACGCGCAGCTGCTCGTCGGTGGTCGAGTGGGCTACGTCGAAGCACAGCTGCCCCTGGGCCAGAGCCAGGCGGCGGGTGTAGTTGACCGCCACATAGTCCAGCCGCGCCACCGATGGCGCGCCCGTTGTGGTCAGTTTGATGGTGTAGCTCAGGGCATTGTTGTCGCCCAGGTCAAAGGTCTTCTTGCTGATGATCAGTTTATAGGCGTCATCGCTGCTCTCGCCGGCTATCTGGTCGTTGCTCGAGCTGGGTGCATTCGTGCCGTTGTACTGGAATGTGGCCTTGGCCGTGCCCGTGGCTTGCTTCACGCCCATGATGCTGAGCACATTGACGTCGGTGCCAGGCTCCTTGCCCGCCAGGTCGAACGTGAAGCTATGCTGCGCCGTGCCCGTGAAGTCCTCGCCCAGGTAGACGCGCCCGCTCTCAGCGGGGTTGACCAGGTCGGTCTCGTGCGCCAGATGCTCGGTGAACGTGCTCACTGCCCTGCCGTGGGGTGCATCGCCAGTCGGTGTCAAGGGCAGGTCGCTGTAGCGGCTGTCGTCGGTCAGCAGGTAGTAGGCCTTCGAACTGTAGGGGTGCTGCACGGGCACATACGCCATGCCATTGTCGCTCTTCCAGCTCGTCACACCCTGGGCATAGAACAGCAGCTTGCCCTCGGTGCGCACCACGGGCAGCTGCGGCAGGTCATCGGGCACGTCCTCGCTCAGCTTCTCGCTCAGTGGCTGGCCACCCATCCCGAAGACGTGAACCCGGCTCAGGTCGCCCAAGCCCCATGCCCGGGCCTCGTCGGCCGTGATCTGGTGGATGCCGCTCTGCGACACCTCTATCTTGACCCATCGGCCACTGGCCAACTTGGAAGTGTCGGCAAAGTGGTTGATGTCCAGCGCATTCATGTCAAGGCTGCCGCAGGCCAGGAGTCCAACGGCGACCATCATGACTCTCAACAATATATTCTTGCTATTGGTCATAGTCGATATCTAGATATGTACTTTTCTAGAAAAAACGCAATGACCCTCATTTTATTGCCCACCCATAGCTCTGGGCTATTTAAAAAGCAGTTATATACAAGTTGTCC
>DEKO01000033.1:9039-10827 GCA_002353885.1 Porphyromonadaceae bacterium UBA2720 | reverse complement strand
GTGGTGCAGTTGGGGTTGGCAATGATGCCTCGGGGGCGGTTGAGAGCGTCGGCAGCATTGCACTCGGGCACCACGAGGGGCACGTCGTCGTCCATGCGGAAGGCCGACGAATTGTCGATCATCACCGCTCCGTATTTCGTGATGTCGGCGGCAAATTCCTTCGACGTGCCGGCTCCGGCACTGGTGAAGGCGATGTCGATGTCCTTGAAGTCGTCGTTGTGCTGCAGCAACTGCACCACATAGTCCTCGCCCCGGAAAGTGAAGATGCGGCCTGCGCTGCGCTTCGAGCCGAAGAGCACGAGGTCGTCAACGGGGAAGTTCTGCTCATCGAGCACACGCATGAATTCTTGTCCTACAGCGCCACTGGCGCCAACGATTGCAACTTTCATCTTTTATTGAATTGAAAATTGTGAATTGAAAATTGAAAATTTCAGGGTGGCTATCTATCGCAGCCCCACCTATGCTTGATTGCAAGTTTTGTGCCACAACTAAAAGTGCGCACTAATCATTCACTTGATGTGGGTGCCGAGAGTGGGGTTAGCCAAGTTGGCTGCATTGGTGATGACCACCTCTTTGACCCCATGGTCGATGGCACTGAAAGCATTGTCAAGTTTGTTGACGAACCAGTCTTTGATGAGATCCATCTCGCGCATGTTCTTGTATTGCGTGCGCTTGAGCACAGCAATGACACTGTCGCTATCATCGACATTGAGCAACACACCATTCTTCTCGAAACAATAGATGAGTTTGACATCATATCGCATGGCCAGCGCCTTGGCGGTCTCAGCAGCCATGGCGTCGGTCTCGTTGAAGAGCAGATTGCAACTGCCATCGTGGGTGATGGGAGCAATGACCGGCACGATGTCCTGATCCAGGAGGTTGCTGATGACCTGTGCGTTAACCTGCTTGATGGCTCCTGTCCATCCCATATCGTGGTCGCCCATTGGGGCTCGAACGCTCTGCATGATGTTCATGTCAGCACCGGTCATGCCCAGTGCATTGACTTTGCGTCCCTGCAACAGTGCGACCAACTGCTTATTGACCAGGCCGCCATATACCATTGTGAGCAACTTGAGCGTGTTCTCGTCGACAATAGGCCTCTGATCGATGAATTGGGTCTTGATGCCCATGCGCTTACCCACTTTTCCCGCCAAGTCAGCCCCACTGTGAATGAGGATTTTGCGTCCCTTGATTGCCGCGAACTCGCGCACGAATGTCTTGAGCGCCTCGGGCCGCTCGACAATCTTGCCCGAAACCTTGATGATGGTCAGTTGCTCTTTCATTGTTTCAGTAGTGGAGTAGTAGTGTAGTAAAGTAGTAAAGCCATCACATGATGGTAGCGTTCACGCGGCGACCCCAGATTGCGTATTGTGTTTTGGCCTACTGGTCGCTGAACTCCATGAGGTAGGCCTTAATGAATTCGTCGATGTCGCCGTCCATCACGCCTCCCACATCGCTGGTCTGGTGGTTGGTGCGGTGATCCTTAACGCGCCGATCGTCGAAGACGTAGCTGCGTATCTGGCTTCCCCACTCGATTTTCTTCTTGCTGTCCTCAATCTTGCGCTGCTCTTCCTGGCGGTGTTGCAACTCCTTGTTGTACAGGATAGACTTGAGGTTGCGCAAGGCATTCTCGCGGTTCTTGGGCTGGTCACGCGTCTCGGTGTTCTCAACCAGGATTTCCTCTTCCTCGCCGGTATAGGGATCTTTGTACTGATAACGCACACGCACACCCGACTCCACTTTGTTGACATTCTGTCCGCCGGCGCCACTGCTGCGGAAGGTGTCCCA
>DEKO01000033.1:0-8980 GCA_002353885.1 Porphyromonadaceae bacterium UBA2720 | reverse complement strand
ACCGACGCAAACGAGGTCATGCGCTTGCCCTGTGCATTGTAGGGCGAAACGCGCACTAGACGGTGCACACCGTTCTCGCTCTTGAGGTAGCCATAGGCAAATGCTCCCTCGGCGCTTATGGTGACACTCTTGATGCCCGCCTCATCACCTTCGACCATGTGCTCGATGGCAGTCTTGTAGCCATGTCGCTCGCACCATCGCAGATACATGCGCATGAGCATCTGTGCCCAATCCTGGCTCTCGGTGCCCCCAGCTCCCGAGTTGATCTTGATGATGGCATCCATCTTGTCCTCGTCGCGACGCAGCATGTTGCGCAGCTCGAGTTTCTCCACCTTATCGATGGCCTGGGTGTACAGTTCATCAAGATCGCTCTCCTCGATGAGGCCTTCCTTGACAAAGTCAAATCCGGTTGAGACCTCCTCGACAGCTTTCTCCAGCTCGGTGCAGCTGTCAATCCAGAAGTGCAGAGTCTTGATTTTCTTCATCTGCGCCTCAGCGGCCTTCTGGTCGCTCCAGAAGTCGGGCACATGGGTACGCAGTTCTTCTTCCTCGACCTGAATCTTCTTGCCTTCGATGTCGAGATATTTGCTCAGCGCAGTTGTGCGCTCTTGTAGTTCTTTGAGTTGTTCTTGAGTGATCATTTATTAAATGCACAATTCACAATGCATAATGCATAATGTGGTTACTTTTTTAGACGTTAGACGTTAGACGTTAGTTTTTAGTTGTTAGTTCTTAGTTGTTAGTTGTCCCTAGCGGGGCTTGCGGGCCGAAGGCCCAAAAAGCGGCTGAAGGCCAAATGGCCAATAGCGGGTCGAAGGCCCAAATCTCGTGCCAACGAGTACAGAGCCGAGCTCGCTCGAGTTATGCCGAGTGCAGCCAAGATTATCCAAACGGCTGAACTACTGCAACTACTGAACTACAGAACTACTTTTTGCGGCGGAAGTCGGCAGCATACATGGCGTCGATGAGCGGAGCATAACGTTTGTTGATGACCGGTCGCCGAATCTTCAGGGTGTTGGTCAGCTCGCCCGACTCCATAGTGAATGGTCTGGGCAGCAACACAAATCGTTTGATTTGCTCGTAGGATGCCAGGTCCTTCTGGTAGTCGTTGATTCGGTCCTCCATCATCTTGTGAATGTCGGCATTGTTGACCAGTTCCTCGATGGTAGCAAACTCGATGTGCTTCTTCTCGGCATAGGCCTTGAGCTCGTCGAAGTTGGGCACAATGAGCGCAGAGACATACTTGCGTCCATCGCCGATGACAGCGACTTGCTCGATGTACTTATCCTGTCCGAGCATGATTTCAAGCATCTGCGGGGCGATGTACTTGCCATTGCTGGTCTTGTACAGGTCCTTGAGTCGCTCGGTGATGATGATTTCGCCCGTCTCGGTGATTTCGCCACAGTCGCCTGTGTGAAACCAGCCTTCGGCATCAATGGCTTTAGCCGTTTCTTCGGGTTTGTTGTAATATCCCTTGGTCACTGTTGGTCCTTTGACCAATATCTCGTTCTCGTTGCCAATCTTTACCTCAACACCCGGTATTGGTGTCCCGACCGTGCCAACAGTGAATGGTCCGTTCTGCTGGAAAAAGCTCACCGATGCGTTGGTTTCGCTCAGTCCATATCCAATGGTGATGTTGATGCCCACAGCATGCAGGAATTCGGTGATTTTGTCGCTGAGCATGGCACCTGCCGTGGGGAAGAGGTAACCATTCTCGATGCCAATGGCTTGACGGAACTTGCGGTAGATTTTGTTCTCGAAGTACTGATACTGCTTCTCGATGAGCAACGGAGCCTTCTTGCCCTGACGGACATACTTGATGTTGCGGGTCTTTCCCACTGCAATAGCTCGCTTGACCAGCATGCGCAGCACTGGCGGTGCAGCTTCGAGCTTGTCGTTGATGGCGGTGTAGACCTTCTCCCAGAATCGGGGCACACTGCACATGCATGTGGGGCTGATTTCCTTGACCGTCTTCTGAATCTCATGTGGGTCCAAATTGATGGCAACCCGCACACCTGTCATGAAGCAACACATGCTCCATCCCAGTTCGAACACATGACTCAGCGGCAGGAAACTGAGCGATACATCCTTCTCGTCGTCGACAGGGATTCGCTCGATGTGCGCCACCATGGCCGCATCCCAATTGCTGTGTGTGAGCATCACGCCCTTGGGCACACCTGTGGTGCCGCTGGTGTAGATTAGATACATCAAGTCGGTATTACGCCCGGCCAGACGTCGCTTCTCCACGTCTTGCGCCACCTGCCCTGCCTTGTCGTCGCCACGCTGCTTGAGCTCGGCCCAGCGCATTGCGAACTTGTCGTGATTGTCTAACTCGACTCTCGGGTCTAACACCACCACATGTCGCAGTTGCGGGCACATGTCATGCAACTCGCGTGAGATGTCATATTGCCGCTGGTCACCCACGAGCAGTATGGTGGCACCCGAGTCATTGACGATGTAGGCCGCCTCGTCGCGACTGCTGGTGGCATAGATGGGCACTGGCACAGCGCGATTGTAGAATGCAGCAAAATGTGTGATGAAAATCTCGGGACAATTCTGGGTGAAGAGGCAAATGCGCCCCTGCTCCTCAACGCCCAAGTCGTAGAGGGCGACAGCAACTCGCTCGACTGCGTGCCGCAATGTTGTCCACGACATGCTCATCCATTGTCCAGACTGGTAGTCTCGATATCGCAGTTGCTCACGGTCGCCATACTTGGCGGCCTGGCGGTTAGGAAGGTCGGCAAAAATGTTCATACCAAATGGGTTGAAATGTTGTACAACCCACAAAATTACAAAAAAAGCCCCACCCGACCAAGAAAAAGGCACTAACTCTGCCCACATTAACACGATTTCGGGCAAAGCCGAAATGTTTTACACATTTTAAGAGGTGAATTGAGTCAATATTTGAGTTCCACACACGTTGGCGTCATTAACACCAAGACATCTGTGATAGTAAGACGGAAAGCTGTTCACCCTCTTCGAGGTTGCTATTTAGTGGTCGCCTCACCCCCATGCATCGCACCTCTTCGAGGCACGCAGCATGGGGTTATGATTGTTTCGCCTCTTCGAGGCAGGCGCATCATCGATGCTAATTATGCGATAACCAACGTTATGCCCGATTTTATTAATTGCCTCGCTTGCCACAACGATGGTGCCCTTCCGGCGCAAGCACTTCGTGGTTCCTGCTACGGGTTATCAATATTTATCATGTAGAGCTATGGCAGCTCAATGCCTGCGAGATTGCGCCAATGCTTGATGTTGCGCCGACGCTGAAAGGCATGTGCCCCCATGGGCAAACGCCCATGCGTGAGACGCATAGCCATATCGGGATGTCCTTCGACTGCAAATTGTGCAGCAGTGGCGGCATCAGGTACCCGCAGCGTTGCTGGCCATCGCTGGTTGGCTCCCACTCCCCAAAAGACATCCTCAAAGCACTCGACTTGGTGGCTATTGGCCGCAATGGCTGCGATGTCATCGGCATGAGCGTCGAGAACGTCGAGCATGGCGCTGACACGCCGCAACGACAGCCCGCCATTGCCCACCTGCCACTTGAGGTTGATGGCGTGAAACCCCGGCTTGACCCTCCCATAGAGGCGTCTGAGGCCATAGCTAGCCCTCTGGAACAAGTTCCAGCCCTCCACTTCGCCCGGAGCCGGCAGCCATGGAGCACCGATGTAGTCATAATCCTGGTCGCACCAGTAGTCAAGCTGGTCGTCGAAGATGAGGACATCGGTCTGACAGACGAGCACAAAGCGTGACTGAGCAAACCGACTGTAGAAGTCACGGCTCAGCATCAAACGGTTGTATCCCTCTCGACCCGCAAAATAGCCTTGCTCAAACCTCTCGACACGGCAGTTGGGTGTGAACATGTGTTGCAGTGGCGACAGGTCGAGTGATTCGGGACAGACTATGGCAATATCACGACGCGAGAACTTGCCGATGGCTCTAGCGAGAGCCATCAGTTCATAAGCTGCCAAATTTGTTTTATAGATGGGGATGACCACAGTAACATCCACCATCGGATTACATGTCATGTTCATATCTTCATTATTGGCAGAGCATCAAGGTTGTTTCGGTCTGACAACTCCTGTCGATTGCTTGCGACCATGGTTGTCAATATAGGTCTCGGGCGTAGTGTCAACGACCGTCTTGCGTGCGGTTCGAGACCTCTTTGGGGCACCCTTGGTCAAGTCGATGCGAAAACCAGCCACTACCCACAAGTGATGCTCAACATGTCCCTTCCGAGCCACCCCGTCACCAAGGAGGGCAACATCAGATTTTTTATATCGGAATTTTGATCCCAATATCAGGCTGGGACTATAACGCACCCCGACATAACAATTTGGAGTAATTCGATAAGCCCCCATGAGTGTCAATCCCATAGAATAGTGCATCAGGTCGTAAGAATCAGTACCACACTTTCTCAAGATACTTCTATCTGTCAGATATTTGCCCAGAATCCCATCACTATTGCTGAGTGTCGCATAGTCGACATGGCGATACTCAAATGCGAGTCCACCTCCACCCATCCAGTGCCGTCGATAAAACAGATGTGTCAAATTGACTGATACGCTATTTACTACGCGCTCGGGCGACCTATCTTTCTCACCTCCCAAACATCCAAATGTGAAATTATAATGTCCGACGAGCGCCGCCTGCGCATCAAGGCGTAACGTGCGATTGTCACGATAAGCATACTCAGCACCCAGGCCCAAACCTAACAAGGCAAAACCCGAAAAATCCATTTTACCGGTCACATCCTGATAGGTCCACCCCATGTTATAGGGATGCCAGTCAATATCTAGGCTCCACCGTCCTTTGGGCATTGTGTATCGATCAGAGATGCTGTCTTGGGCAACTGCCACGACAACTACCCAAACTATCATCAATAATGTGAAAATCGTTCTTTTCATCAACTTTTTTACTGAAAACGCAGAAAAAGCATTTTTACTGCATTCCACAACAGAAAAATTCTTACTTTTGCAAAAAAAATTGTGATGAAACAAGAGATTTATCTAGCTGGCGGGTGCTTCTGGGGCACCGAGCACTTCTTCAAACAGGTGCAGGGCGTTCTTGCCACCAAAGTGGGCTATGCTAATGGCCATACCGAGAACCCAACCTATCAAGATGTGTGTACCGACCGTACTGGCTTTGCCGAGACGGTGCATGTAATCTATGACGATGAGGTGGCAAGTCTGCGCTTCCTGCTCGACCTATATTTTAAGGCCATCGATCCGCTCAGTGTCAACCAGCAGGGCCACGATGTAGGCACACAATATCGCACCGGCATCTACTACACTGACGAATCGCAACTGCCTGTCATCGACCAAAAAGTGCGAGAGGTTGCCGAGGAGCTGTTTGCTCCACTTGCTGTTGAGGTAGGCCCACTGCTCAACTTCTATGCTGCCGAGGAGTATCACCAGGACTACCTAGACAAGAACCCCACTGGCTATTGTCACTTGCCACTCGAGCTATTCAAGATGGCCCGCGAAGCCAAACCCTGAGAGTAGATATGCACAATGCGGCCAAGTTATCCCACTTGGCCGTATTTGTTGTGCATGTCGCTATGACTACTTCTTGACCAAGCGCTCGTATTCGGGATTGCCATTGCGCAACAACGCGTCGTATCGCTCACGGTCATAGAGCACCTTGACAGCTGCATCCAGATCGGGATTTCGGTGGTTGACGATGCGTGTATAGGCGCTGGAGTCGGCATAAATGTCCCGAGCGATTAATCCCTTGATCATGGTGCGGAACACACGCTCACTGGTACGGAATTTCGCCTCGTCATATTTTACCTTATCTTTTTCGCCCGCATCAATAAATCGCTTGATATCGTCGTCGGTCAAGGCAAAGCGAGCATCGAAGTCTTCGAGTGTGGGATAGTCGCTCTTGAGTTGCTTGCGATGTTTGTCGACATAGTCGATGACAAACTGGTTGACAATGCCCTTGGCCACCATGTCGCGATAGTAGGTGCTGTATTCGCTGGTATCGACAGGTACAAAAATGTCGGGCATTACACCTCCACCACCATAGATGGTGCGCTGATGCACAAGCGTGGTGTATCGCAACGAGTCGGCGAAATGTATGCTGTCGAGACAATAATATTCTCCACTCTTGGAGCGATCGAGCAAATCTTCCTCATAGGCTTTCTTGTTACCCTTGGTGTAAGGTTTCTGTATGCATCGACCGCTGGGTGTGTAATAACGCGCCACGGTGAGTCGCATCATCGAGCCGTCCTCAAACCTGACAGGCCTCTGCACCAGCCCCTTGCCGAAAGTGCGACGTCCGACGACCACAGCACGATCCCAGTCTTGCATGGCACCGCTGAAAATCTCGGCAGCAGAGGCCGAATATTGGTTAACCATGATTGCCATGGGCAGGTCTTTGTACTTGCCAGTGCCCAGTGCGTTGGCATTGCTTCGTGGCGCCTTGAGGCCCTCGGTGTAGACAATGAGCTGTCCACGATCCAGAAACTCGTTACACATTTCGATCGCAGCATTGAGATATCCGCCCCCATTGTCGGTGAGGTCGATGACCACTTGCTGCATGCCTTGCTTGGTGAGGCTGGCAAGGGCATCCATCATCTCGTCGTAGGTCTTTGCCCCGAAGTTGGAAATGCGCACATAGCCCGTCTTGTCATCAATCATATAGCTAGCATCGACACTGTGCAGAGGTATCTTGTCGCGTGTGATGCGGAAAGTGATCAGGTCGGGCGATGCCCCTCGGCACACCTTGACGGTAACCTTGGTTCCTTTTTTTCCTCGCAGACGTTTCATGATATCGTTGCGCTTCATCTTGACTCCTGCAATGAGTGTGTCATTGACCATGACAATGCGGTCGCCGGCCAAAATGCCCACCCGCTCGCTGGGTCCGCCAGGTATGGTCTGGATGACATAGAGCGTGTCCTCCTTCATGTTAAACTGTATGCCTATGCCGCTGAACTCGCCTTGTAGCGGTTCTTCCATGTCCTTTGTCTCTTTGGCATCAGTATAGCTGCTGTGTGGGTCAAGCTTTTGCAGCATGCCCACAATGGCATACTCGACGAGTTTGTCCTCGTCGACCGAGTCGACATAGGCTGAGTTGATGGCATACTCGGCCAGCAATAGTTTGTTGAGTTTCTGCGGCACACGTTGCGCTTGCACAGCCAGCACACATGCCATCATTGCAATCAATAGTGTTATCTTTCTCATAGGGGGATAGTTGTTTTCTGAACGAAGTTATCTAGGCAAAAACTGTGCCACATCCACTAGGGCAGGATGTCAAGCGGTGCCTTATCTGGCAGATATTGCCTCACGTCCTGGCCTAGAGCATGCAGCTCACGCACGAGCGACGAGCTGATGTGGGCCAATTGTGGTGACGTGTAGAGCAGTGTGGTATCCAGGCCGCATAGGTCATGATTGGTCTGCGCCATCTGCATCTCATACTCGAAGTCCTGCATGGTGCGTATGCCCTTGACAAAACAGCAAGCACCATGCTCAATGGCAGCTTGTGCTGCCAGACCAGTGAACGTGACCACCCTCACCCCCGTGCGCCAGCCGATGCAAGCATCAATCCACTGGCGACGTTGCTCGACGGTGAGAAACCCTTTCTTGGCGGGATTGACGCCAATGGCGATGATGACCTCATCGAAGACTGCCAAAGCCCGCAGCACGATATCCTCGTGGCCACGTGTAAAGGGGTCGAATGATCCGGCAAAAAAGGCGATGTGTCGTTGTTGCCTTTGCTGGTCAGTGCACTGTAATGTCTTCATCGTCTTCAATGACCAGATTATCAATAATAAAATTCTGTCGCTCCATTGTGTTCTTGCCCATGAAGAATGCGAGCATGTCCTTGACCGAGTCCTCCTTGCGCAGCGAGACGCGGTCAAGACGCATGTCCGGGCCGATAAAGTCCTTGAACTCATCGGGTGAGATTTCTCCCAGACCTTTAAATCGCGTGATTTCGGCATTCTCACCCAGCTTGTTGATGGCATTGACCCGTTCCTCGTCGCTGTAGCAATAATAGGTCTCGGGCTTCTGCTCCTTAGCCTCCTTCTTGGCCGTGCGATTCTTGCGCTTTGCTTCCTTCTTGTTGAGCACACGGAACAGCGGGGTCTGCAGGATGTAGAGATGGCCCGTCTTGATGAGCTCGGGGTAGAACTGCAGGAAGTAGGTGAGCATGAGCAGACGGATGTGCATGCCGTCGACATCGGCATCGGTTGCGATAATCACCTTATTATATCTCAGGCCATCGATGCCATCGTCGATGTTGAGAGCTGCTTGCAGGAGCGCAAATTCCTCGTTGGTGTAGACCTTCTTGGGTTCGAGCCCGTAGGTGTTGAGCGGCTTGCCTCGCAGCGAGAACACCGCCTGGGTCTCAACGTCACGAATCTTAGTGATTGAGCCACTAGCCGAGAGTCCCTCGGTGATGAAAATAGACGAGTCGTCGCGCCGGTCATTGTCTTTTGGAGCACGCGTGTCGTTGAAGTGCACTCGGCAGTCACGCAGTTTGTCGTTGTGCAACGCCGCCTTCTTGGCTCGCTCACGCACTTGCTTGGTCACGCCAGCGATGGCCTTGCGGTCACGCTCATTCTCTTGAATCTTCTTGAGCAGAACATCGGCCGTGGCGGGTGTCTTGTGCAGGAAGTCATCCAGTTCCTTCTTGATGAAGTCGTTGACAAACTTATAAATGGTGGGTCCATCCTTCCACATGATGCTGCTGCCCAGCTTAATCTTGGTCTGCGACTCAAACACTGGCTCCTCGACCTTGATGCTGATGGCAGCCACGACACCATTGCGAATGTCGCTATACTCAAAGTTCTTGCCATAGAACTCCTTGATGGTGCGAGACAATGCCTCGCGAAATGCACTCTGGTGGGTACCACCTTGCGTGGTGTGCTGACCGTTGACAAACGAGTAGAACTCCTCGCCCATTTGCGCGGCATGGGTGATGACCACCTCAATGTCGTCGCCAGTGAAGTGCATGAGCGGGTAGAGCG
>DEKO01000105.1:1307-5421 GCA_002353885.1 Porphyromonadaceae bacterium UBA2720 | reverse complement strand
AGAACACCATCATCATCATGACGAGCAACCTGGGTTCGAGCTTGATACGTGAGCGCTTTGAGCACCTGACGCCGCAGAACCGCGAGCAGGTCATCAGCAAGACGCGCGACGAAGTGATGGCAATGCTCAAGCAGACGATCCGTCCCGAGTTCTTGAACCGTATCGACGAGACCATCATGTTCACCCCGCTCGATGAGGAGCAGATCAGCCAGATTGTACGCCTGCAGATGACCGGTGTGCAGAAGATGCTGGCACACAACGGCATTACGCTCGAGTGGACCGATGCTGCCGTGCAGCTGCTCGCCCAGGCTGGCTACGACCCTGAGTTCGGTGCTCGTCCTGTCAAGCGTGCCATCCAGAGCCTGGTGCTCAACCCGTTGAGCCAGGCCATCATCGGCCAGCGCGTCAACCGCGACCGTCCCATCGTGGTCGATGCCGCGGGCGGCGAGATCGCCTTCAGCAACTGACACCGCCGCTGAGCCCTCACGCAGTTTTATGCTCATGCAGATTCAGCAGATCTAACGGAGAGGTCTATTCGGCAGATTCTTTAGAAAACAACTTACACAACTATAACAACATACTTGATTGTTGTTGGCGTTGTGTGAGTTGTTTTGTTTTTCCTCATGCAGATTCAGCAGATCTAACGGAGAGTGTCTATTCGGCAGATTTTGGCGTTCTGAAATGAGTTTACAGAATTGTAAACCATAAACAAGAAACAAGAAGATTGACTTGAGCTGAATCACTCTGATTTGAAGGTCTACCCCGCCTCTGCCCCCTCTTTGGGGAAAGGCGATGGTGGATAAATACTAAAATATGTTAAAAGTTGGAGATTTTTGCTAAATAGTTGATTTTGGGGGCAGTGTGCGATTGTCGGTTTGTGAAAATGTCGTACCTTTGCACGCCGATTATATCCAAGTTATGTGAATCGAGCGGCACATGCGAGCATATGGCCGTGCTTAATTGTGTTTGCGAGGTTCGTTTATTTAATTATTAATCAGGAATTTAAAAGTGGATACTTTAAGTTACAAAACCATCTCGGCTAAGGCCGAAACCGTCCAGAAAGAATGGGTAGTTGTCGATGCTACCGATCAAGTTCTGGGTCGCCTGTGCAGCAAGGTCGCGAAGATCTTGCGCGGCAAGTACAAGCCCTGCTTCACTCCTCATGTGGACTGTGGCGACAATGTGATCATCATCAACGCTGACAAGGTCGTTCTCACCGGCAAGAAGTGGACCGACAAGCAGTATGTTCGCTACACGGGCTATCCCGGTGGCCAGCGTTTTGCTACTCCTCAGGTTCTGATGCAGAAGTCTTACAAGAAGGGCATCAAGCCCGGCATGCACCCTCTGTTCCTCCAGGTGATCAAGGGTATGCTTCCCAAGAATCGCCTTGGCGCCCAGTTGCTGAAGAACGTTCACATTTACAATGGCAGCGAGCATCCCCATCAGGCCCAGCAGCCCAAGGTTATCGACATTAACAAACTCAAATAAGGATAGGACACTATGGAAAGAATTAATGCAGTAGGCCGTCGTAAAGCCGCCATCGCACGTGTGTACGTGAGCGAGGGTACAGGTGTGATTACCGTCAACAAGCGCTCGCTGGAAGAGTACTTCCCCAACCCCATCCTTCAATTCATTGTCAAGCAGCCGCTTAACACCCTTGAGGCCGCCGAGAAGTATGACATCACAGTCAACCTGATTGGTGGTGGTTACAAGGGCCAGGCCGAGGCTCTGCGTCTGGGCATTGCTCGCGCGTTGGTCAAGATCAACCCCGAGGACAAGAGTGCTCTGCGCCGCGAAGGCTTCATGACTCGCGACCCTCGTGCGGTCGAGCGCAAGAAGCCAGGTCAGCCCAAGGCTCGCAAGCGTTTCCAGTTCAGCAAGCGTTAATCGGATATACATTATATATTATATACGATTCTGTCGTCTTGCTCGCGTCGGCATGGTGGCGTGACCATCGGAGGCCGGCATCAGAGTTTAGTATCCAAACTGCATAGACTCACACTGAAGAACTGCGGTGGCTACTATGCGGTTGATTTCAGAAGAACGTAAACAAATTAAAAAACAGAAAACAATGCAAATTCCCAGTTTCGACCAATTGCTGGAGGCTACTTGCCACTTTGGTCACCTCAAGCGCAAATGGAACCCTGCTATGGCTCCCTACATCTTCATGGAGCGTAACGGTATCCACATCATCGACTTATACAAGACTCAGGCTAAGCTTGAAGAGGCAGCCAATGCACTGAAGAACATCGCCAAGAGCGGTAAGAAAGTGCTGTTTGTCGCTACCAAAAAGCAGGCCAAGCAGGTTGTTGCAGACCGCGCCCAGAGCGTGGAGATGCCATTTGTGATTGAGCGTTGGCCGGGCGGCATGCTGACCAACTTCCCCACCATCCGCAAGGCTGTGAAGAAGATGGCCACAATCGACAAGATGTCAAAGGATGGCACGTTCGACAACATGTCGAAGCGTGAGAAGCTTCAGATCACCCGCCAGCGCGCCAAGTTGGAGAAGAACCTTGGTTCGATTGCCGACCTGAACCGTCTGCCCAGCGCACTGTTTGTGGTTGACGTGATGAAGGAGCACATCGCAGTTGCCGAGGCCAACCGTCTGGGCATACCCGTGTTCGGCATCGTCGACACCAACAGCAACCCCGACAACGTTGACTTTGTCATCCCCGCCAACGACGACGCATCGAAGTCGATCGACATCATTCTCGCCACCCTGTGCGAGGCCATCAACGAGGGTCTGCAGGAGCGCAAGATTGAGAACATCGACCGTGGTGCTGCCGAGGGTGAGGCCGAGGGCGAAGAGGCTCCCAAGCCCCGCCGCCAGCGCGTTCGCCGCAAGACTGCCGAGGAGGCTGCTGAGGCTCCCGCCCAGGAGGCTGCTCCCGCTGCTGAGGCTCCCGCTGCCGAGGCCGCTGAGGCTCCCGCCGCCGAGTAATCAGTGATTGCGTCGCTATAATGACACCGACCGCGGATTTCACGAGCATCTACCGGCAGGCATGAGCGCGCGAAATTCGCGGTTGTCACAACTTTCTATCACGAATTATAGGAATTAAAGAATTTTGTATTTCGCGTATTTGCTCCCGTTCGGTCGCGAGCTAAAGGTTCGAAGTTGTCCAGATTTTTTATCACGAATTATCGGAATTAAAAAATTTATTCTGCCACATTCGCGAAATTCGCGGTTCTTTAATTGTGCATTGTGCATTGTGCATTATGCATTGTTAAAATCGAAAACAAATTACAAAACATAATTAAAAACAAGAACAATGGCTGTAACAATCAATGACATTAAGAAACTGCGCGACATGACAGGCGCTGGTCTGAGTGACTGCAAGAAGGCCCTGATCGAGAGCGACAACGATATTGAGAAGGCAAAGGAGCTGATCCGCAAGCGTGGCCAGGCTATCGCCGCCAAGCGTGAGGACCGCGACGCTGCCCAGGGTATCGCCATCGGCAAGAGCGTTGGCAAATTTGCTGCCATCGTGGCCCTGAAATGCGAGACCGATTTCGTGGCTAAGAACGAGAAGTTTGTCACCCTGGCCAAGAACCTGCTGGACGCTGCCATCGAGAACCGCGTGAAGACGATGGACGAGCTGACAGCCCTGACCATCGACGGCAAGAGCGTGCCCGATGCTATCACCGCACTGAGCGGCATCACCGGTGAGAAGATGGAGCTGGGTGCCTATGAGTGCCTCGAGGCTCCCTCGACCGTGGTGTACAACCACTTCAACGGCATGCTGTCGGCAGCCGTAGCTTTCAACCAGGAGAACGTTGACGGCGATGTGGCTAAGGCTATCGCTATGCAGGTTGCATCGATGAACCCGATGAAGGCCACCCGCGACCAGATTGCCAAGGAGGTCATCGACGAGGAGCTGCGTGTCGCTATCGACAAGACCAAGGCCGAGCAGGTGAAGAAGGCTGTTGAGGCTGCTCTGAAGAAGGCAGGCTTCAACCCCTACTACTGCGCAACCGAGGAGCATCAGGACGAGGCAGTGCGCAAGGGCTATATGACTCAGGAGCAGGTCGATCAGGCCAAGAAACTCATGGCCGAGACCGCCGCTCAGAAGGAGGCCAACATGCCCGAGCAGATGATTCAGAACATCGCCAAAGG
>DEKO01000105.1:494-1302 GCA_002353885.1 Porphyromonadaceae bacterium UBA2720 | reverse complement strand
AACATCGCACAGGGTCGTCTGAACAAGTTCTATCAGGAGAACGTTCTGATGGAGCAAATCTACGAGGCTGGCGAGAACAAGGAGACTGTTGCTCAGTTCCTGGAGGCTGCCTGCAAGGGTCTGGCCGCTGTGGACTTGAAGCGCGTCAACTTGAACGTCGACTAATCGACAGACCATATCACCCAACATCTGGATGTCTCCCACACAGAGGAGGCATCCAGATTTTTTTTGACAAATTGTTGCATAGTGACCCAATAATTGCTACCTTTGCAGATTGTAACTCAAACAACTCTGTTAGCATGAAGACTTATCTTGTGACTGGTGCTGCCGGCTTTATCGGCTGCAACTTTGTAAAATATATCCTGAGCAAGTATGCCGATGACATCCGCGTCATTATCCTTGACGCGCTGACCTATGCAGGCAATCTTGCCTCAATCAAGGACGAGATTGCGCGCGACAACGTGACGTTTGTCCGTGGCGACGTGGGCGACCGCAAGCTGGTGGGCCAGCTGTTGCGCGATAACGATGTGGACTATATCGTCAATTTTGCCGCCGAGAGCCACGTCGACCGCAGCATCACCAATCCCCGCCTGTTCTTGGAGACCAACATCCTGGGCACACAGAACATGCTGGACTGCGCCCGCGAGGCTTGGCTAGTGGGCAAGGACGCACAGGGCAAGCCCACCTACAAGGAAGGCAAGAAATATCTGCAAATCTCGACCGATGAGGTGTACGGATCGTTGTGTAAGGACTATGACCAAGCTCACGAGCTGCACGTTGCCGACGACCTGCGCCAGGTCATCGGCTC
>DEKO01000105.1:281-447 GCA_002353885.1 Porphyromonadaceae bacterium UBA2720 | reverse complement strand
TATGCCACTTCTTCACCGAGGCTACCCCACTGGCTCCACGCTCGCCCTACTCGGCTAGCAAGACCAGTGCCGACCTGATAGCGATGGCCTATCACGAGACCTATGGGCTTCCGGTCAACATCACCCGCTGCAGCAATAACTATGGCCCCTACCACTTCCCCGAGAA
>DEKO01000105.1:0-170 GCA_002353885.1 Porphyromonadaceae bacterium UBA2720 | reverse complement strand
AACGTGCGCGACTGGCTCTATGTCGAGGACCACTGCAAGGGCATCGACATGGTGCTGCGTCAAGGACGTGTGGGCGAGGTCTATAACATCGGTGGCTTCAACGAGGAGAGCAACATCAACATCGTGCGCCAAGTGATTGCCATCATTGCCCGCATCATGCGCGAGGAGCC
>DEKO01000187.1:25223-25745 GCA_002353885.1 Porphyromonadaceae bacterium UBA2720 | reverse complement strand
TAGTGGAATATGGTCTAGGATACGAACAAACTGCCGCATCAGATACCCAGTGAGGGTCTTAATCCTTCTTTTAGTGGAATATGGTCTAGGATGGAAACAAATGGTTAAAGTAAGAAACATCAATAGTCTTAATCCTTCTTTTAGTGGAATATGGTCTAGGATAGGTAGCACTGACTTGCAAGTCGGTGCTGGCTCAATGTCTTAATCCTTCTTTTAGTGGAATATGGTCTAGGATCGACCCATTTTTGCAGTCGATGTTCAGTGCTGCAGTCTTAATCCTTCTTTTAGTGGAATATGGTCTAGGATAATAATACAGTTGTTCAAATCCCAAATGGAGATTATGTCTTAATCCTTCTTTTAGTGGAATATGGTCTAGGATAAATCAAATCGGGGTACAAAATATCTCGTTTTGAGTCTTAATCCTTCTTTTAGTGGAATATGGTCTAGGATTTAGAACTTACTACTTTAAAACTGCCGAACTCGCTGTCTTAATCCTTCTTTTAGTGGAATATGGTCTAGGAT
>DEKO01000187.1:14226-25137 GCA_002353885.1 Porphyromonadaceae bacterium UBA2720 | reverse complement strand
AGTGGAATATGGTCTAGGATAGCTAAGTTCTTAATGTTATGATAATCAACACGTCAAAGGTCGATTTTAACAGTACGGAAACATCTGTTAGTGAAAATTTAAGACTTTTTGAGCCTAAAAATTGAATGTACAAACAAAGACCACATAGACTAGTGGCCTCAAAAAACGAAAATCATACACAGATGATTTCATCTGCAAAAGTAGTGATTTTTACGTGCCAAACAAAAGAAAACGACAAAATAATCGATTTTTCTGTGATTTTTATCGACAAACTGCCAAATTGGCACGATGTTTGCAATGGTGTCAGTAGACAAAGTGGCAGCGTAGGACTGACCATGACGGAACGCTTCTCCTGCTGTTGGCCTTAACAAAACCTTCACCTAATTCGTCAATGTACCTGTAGAATATGCAAATGATCCTCAACACCTATGGCACAGCGCTCAACCGCGACAATGAAGCCTTCGTCGTGAACAATGATCAGGGCAAGCGACGCATACCCACCGACGGAGTGACTAGCATCTTGCTCACACGAGGCACCAGCATCACAGCAGATGCCGTGATGCTAGCCATTGAACATGAGATTGAGATACACTTTGCCGACCGTCAGGGCAATGTATGACAACGACGACAGCATCTTCATCGTCCCCATGTCGGTCGAGCTGGTCAAGACCATGAAGATCATCGGCAAGAACCTCGACCTAGACCTCATCCTAAAAACCCGCTCCACACTATGCTTCTAAATGGCTACAGCTGTAAGAATAATCAGCCCCATGCTTGAGAGTTTTTCAAAAGCATGGGGCTGATTAGTGGTGGATTAGCAGCAAGGCTCAATCAACTGGATATTCCCGAAACATGACAAAGTGGAACTGTGACAATTTCTGGCCCAAGGCGTTGTAGCTCACTTGGCGAGTCGTGGTCGAGGCAAAGCACCGAACGCCTAGCTGCTGCAACGCACGAACCAACGCATAGCAAAATGTCATCTCGCCCATGACGTGAGCAACATCAACACCTGGAACCATGTCTACTGCCAACTTGCTGGCATAACTTTGGGCCAGTTCTTTGATCTCGATGCTAGCGGCACATGGTGATACAGACGGAAATTCAACATCAATGATTTCGCCCGCTAATTCAAGTGCGGCAGTCATCTGAGCAGTGTCCCAATCTGCGCATGGGTGATTGCTGATGTTGTAGAGCATGACTAACCAATGACTGATAATTTCACAAAGCCAAGCAGATTGATGTATTCACCATCATCATCGGTCGCTTGCTCAATGCGGCGAGTCTTCGGTATGGCCAACATGCCCCCATTGCTTGCTTCGAGTACACCTCCCGTGATGAAGCGCTTGCCTGAAGCATTGCCCAGACGCAGCACGCATTCTCCTGATTTGCATGAATTGATCTCCTCTTTGATGCCCTTTAGTGTTTCGCACATCGACTCGGCCTCTTGAACATTGCTCCAAATCTTGAGTTCGGACTCAATAAGCCTCTTGGTGTGGCCATTGATTAATGTGAGCAGAGAGTTTAAGTCACTGAACAATGGCTGCCGTCCACGTAGCGACTGATTGAAACGGTCGGCTGCGAGTCGAAGGGTAAACTCAGAAGAACTGTGCTCAAACAAAACTTCGATATACTGCTTGATGGTGTCAATCTCGGCAATGCGCGGGTTTTTCTTGCTTTTTTTGATTTGCACAGTGTTGATTGCCCCAACATCTTGGAGACCAAAAAAGGCGTCACCCACATGCAAGTGTCTGAAAGGGTCGGAGCCGATGCCACCGAAAAAGTTACGATGCCACTGGTCAACCTCTCTCTTGCTCTTGTGCAAGATACCAGGATAGTCACGGTCAGCTGAAGCCATCGCAGCAAAGATAACGGTTCGGATGGCACCTTTCAGCGAAGTGCCTGGGATGTAGGGTAGACCACGCGCATCTCGCATCTGAGTCGAGATTGAGGGTGCTTGGTCTGAGAACTCGTCAACATAGTTCGGGATTCGCCTGGATAATCGTTTGTAGTCGACACCGCTGCCTCTGAGATACTCTTTTTGCTTTCCTTGAACAATCGATGCAGCCCAACGCTGGGCGTACTCAGGATGGTCAGCAATATTCAAAGCTTTTCCAATCTTTTCAATGTCAAGAAAATAGATGTAATTCTCGTCATACAAGAAGTCGATGCCAAGAATCTTTTTGTCACCACTGCCGGTGTGAACCGATGTTAGGGCCTCGATTTTGACTTGATTTTTCATGACCAATCTGTTTTAATGTTGATGGAGAAAGCCTTGCCACTGCGATACACAGGATGCAAGTTGCCGTCCTTCCATTGCGGGCGCAAGTCTACCACTTTCCCACATAATGAGTGTGTGCAGTTAAACAATGAGCCTGATGTGAACATATAAACGGTGTTCTTGCGCAAGTGGCGCAGACTATCAACCGAACTGCCCGAGATATATCCGCCGCGCCGGCACAACTGATAGCGAGACCTGCTGACGTTGAGAGTTGCAAGCTCGTCTTCTTGTGGAATATACATTGACAGCAACATCACAGCATTGGCGTCAGTGACAGCAGGCAGCGACAGTGTCTGGCTTGCATCGACAGTGAAATGGCCACCACCGACGTTGCGGTCGCTCCCCAAACCATGCTCGCCAAGCTCTTCAAAAAGGGCTATCACCTCGTCAGCAATATCGCTGCCATTGACATCCAGCAGGCAATAAAGGCCAGATTCCTGATTAAAAAAGGTCCATTCAAACGCAAAGGGAGACGCATTCTGGTCGTCTTCTCGAGGGACTGACACACGTTGGCCGATATGGCTGGTCATCGGTGCAACAAATGTCGATGAGGGCCTGTCGAGCAGATACCGGCCATGCAGCTGGTCGCGTTCGACAACAATTGTATGACCCATAGCCAACATGCTCCAAATCGGGAGAGAGACGTAAGCAATCTTCTTCAGCTGCTTGCGGTATTCTCGTTCTTCCATGCCTCGAACAGAGATGGCAAGCTTGCCGATGGGTTTAGGCATAAAATAGGTTTCGCCGCTGTAAGGAAAAGCTGTACTCAGCGCAAACGAATCCAAGAAATGGAGCAAATCGTCATCATGGCCGCGCAATGCACGCAACGATGCCAGGGCGGCAGATAGTGTGTCGCTGTGCAACGCTCCGGCCGACACATCATAGCTGTCACGACCCAGCCCAATGTGCATGGGGGACATGTGCGTCATCTTAATGATTCTGTAGTCAGGCATGGCGGTCAGAACTCTATTGCCTTGGGCGTACCATCAATCCACTCAATTTTAATTTGGCCATAACCGCGAGACCCATGACCACCCAAATAGTCGTCCTCTAACAGGTGAATACCTTTTTCAAGAGTAGCTTGTAACTGTCTCTCGTCATCGCCCTCATAGATATCAAGAATAAGGTTGATGTCAAACACTGCGCCAGCAGGGACACGCTCAATGGTACGAGGATTCGATCGAACTTTGATACGGTCGATTGCGTTCTCGGTTTTGCTTTCGGCATAGTACAAGTCGGCATTCTCGAACTTGGGAGTCGCATCGACGTTGAGAAATGCGTCACGGACAATCAAGCGCGATCGGCTACCGCCCCTGTTGCCGTTGGCTGTGCCGAACAATCTGCCCACCTCGTTGGTTGAGTCGCTAGTGGGCTTGCCATCATCGGTGTAGCCATAATGCATCTCAAGCAATGAGCGCATCTTTCCCTTGATTGAACTACCTGGGATATAAGGCAGGTTGTCAACGGGGTTTCTAACGATGTTCTTGTCGACACCACCAATACCCATCGATGTGTCTGAACCGCCCACATGGAGACCGGTGAGTAGGGTGAGGCGGCCAACATATTTGATCTTCTTAATCAGTTTCATAGTGCAGGAGTTTTTTATCGGTTGTTGTTTTCTTCAATATAATAGCGATGATAGGCTAAAATAGCTTCCATCAAATAGCAGAAGTTGTCATAGCTTGCCTTGTCACTGACTTGATCGACGGCTGCGTCAAACACCTTCTTGAAGTTCATGATGTACTTGCGCATGCGGGCCTCGGCACGAGCATACATGTAAGCAACTTTGGGCTTGAGCAGGGGGATGGACTGCTTGTTGTTCTCGTAGTTTGATTGGATACGTTTAATCTCGCCATAGATGTTGCGAAATTGTGTCTTGCTCAATTGCGAGAGTGATTTGGCGGTTGCTTCAGCAAAGCTTGTCATGTCGACATCGGCGCCTTGCTTGATCCATTTGGGCTGAAAGGTGTGCCCACCGATTGTTACTGTTTCCATAAAAATTATGATTAGTCGTTATTTCTGTATTCTAACTCTGCCCAACGGCAGGCAAATGCCCACAATTCGAGCGGATGATAGTCGGTGACAATAGCAGTGCCACCAATATGGTTGTTGGGTGTGCAGATCTCTTGGTGGCAGGTTTTTAATAATGACTCCAACTCAGAGTTGCCTTTGAAGCGCTCGAGAGCACGCTTGATGTCATAGCTCAAGTGCCAGTAGATGCTTACGTCGTTGACTTTGTGACTGACAATATGGGCTTGAGCGGCATGTCGCATAATCTTGTTCAGAAATGACTTGGGCAAAGGTGAACTTTTATCGTTCAGACACTTTACCAGCTTGCGCTCAAGCAACTGTACCGCTACAAATTCCTTGTCCCAATTTAAGGGGGTTCCCATGAACGATATGGAATTCTTGCTAATTTCTCCACATCTGTGACTTTTAGCGTTACTCTCTTCATCACCGCTTTCTTTGGCACCTTCGATAATGGGATATTTGGCCTTGACTATAGCTACACCAGCCGACAGGCTCCAATTACCGGACCGAGAGTGCGCCCATGTTGAGAACTCTGCTTTGATAGCCGAGGCAAGAGAGATGACTTCTGACCATTGGCCAACCACAAACAGGTCGTCGCCGCCTCCATAGAGCAAATAGCATCCACAGGATTCACATAACTTGTTGACCTTGTTTTTGAAGAAGGCATCAAGTTCTCGGCTTAAATGGGAATAGGCTTCCAAACTTTGAGTACGAGCATATTCTTGGAACTTGGCACCCAGGTCGTCCACGTCCATGCGCAGGACACCTAGTCGTTCAAGCCCGTCCTCGTTTTCACACATCTTCTCAAAGGTCTGGACGCTTGAGAGAACCCGACTTTTTGCCAGCCGGAATTTGACTCCCAAGTGGGCTGGCTCAATGATGAAGTCGTTGATGGGGGGCTCGTCGGCACCGAGCATCACAGGTGTGCAACCATTGCGCAGTTGCAATCCCAGCTCGATGATATCCTTGTTAATTTGAGTCACATGTCCCACATCTTTTACATATACACCATCATCTGAGATGTCCTCTCCCGTGATGGCATCAACTTTGTCGCCATTGATGGGGTTGGGGGAAAAGAGGTTGGCATAACCATTGTTGCCCATGATGATGCTTGCGCATTTGGCGTTCTTCTTGGTCTCGCGCTTGGTGAACAGCTCACTCCAGCGGTCGGCAAGGGTTGTGGTCTTGCCACGGGCCTCATCGGCAGTGATTTCAACCGAACTGATAGCCACTGTCAAGGCTATACCATGACATGAAAAGATGTTAGCCTCAATGCCCTGCACGATATGCTCAAGCTCTGACTTCACATCTGGAGCATTGGCGGCGAGTAAAACAAAGGTACCACCAGATTCGCAAACGACATGATTACGGTTCAGATGCAAGCCTCGGAGCAGCGATTCGACAACCGACTTGGCCAATAGGTCCAGATAGCAAGAACGCCCCTTGAGGTTCTTGGCTGCTTTGCTGGACACAATCTGGTACAAGAACGGCTGTATGCCGCTCATGTCTCCGCCGATGAGAAGCAATGGCTTGCTGCTGCTCGACTGCGAGAGGCAAGAGCTGATGGCGCCCTCCAGATTTACAATCGTGGGGTTAGTTGTTGTTGATGGTTCACTCATATTATTGTTCTTTTAAGTTTATTCGCTTTCTTTGCGGTTGTGGACAGGGGTGATGATGCCGCAATTGAGACTGGCATGTTTACCAAGTCCAATGTTACTCGGTAGAGATACATTGCAGCCAAACAAAGCATTGAAACACATCAGCTTGACATGCTTGATACTGACAAGATAAGGCTCGTCCAACTCTTTGATGCTACATTTCACCTCCTTGTCAAATTCGATGCCCAATCCTCGACCCATCGACAAAATGTTGCCACGAAGAATGGATTCAAGCAGAAGACATTTTTCAGCTAGTGAGGTGCATTCTTGATAGCTCTGATAGTTCTCGCTCTTTAGGGGAGTCCAGCGACGAATGCGGTAGTCGAACATCTGCTGCCATACCTGGATGTTGCAGCGACGTGGGTCTACATACTGTAGCTGAAGACGCTCGTGGCGGTCGCCAAATACAACATCAAAATGGCCTGATGCGAAAAATTCGCCAATGGCATCTGTGCCGGGACCAATGCACACAATGCAAGCTTTGCCGCGATGTATCTTGTACTGGATGAGCGGATAGCTATACCTGAGGCGATTGTCTTCGGTGTGGTTGTGGAATAAGACATGCTTGTTCTCAAGAGCATTAATCACTGCTCCTCTGAATAGTGGCACCTCGTGTGGTTTCAGGTCGT
This sequence comes from Porphyromonadaceae bacterium UBA2720, assembly GCA_002353885.1. GTDB lineage: Bacteria > Bacteroidota > Bacteroidia > Bacteroidales > Muribaculaceae > Sodaliphilus. Next base: position 18,541 of record DEKO01000187.1, on the reverse strand, counting down.
TGGCAAAAACTAGTGTCAGAACGTTAACTGTCATGGGCAATGCTTTAAAGTGTCATGCAAAGTTACTACTTTTAATTGATAAAACCAAGGATATGTCATTTTTTTTACTCATAAAAGAAATCATTGACTAGATGCAATGACCTGCTGGCGCGGGTCATTGCTGTATATACCCACTGGTACTTCTCCTTGACGGGGTTCATCGTGATGTTGCGGGGCATGTCGACATACACCGTGTCCCACTCGCCGCCCTGAGCTTTGTGGCACGTCACCGCGTAGCCGAAGTTGCACCGCAGCGCGTTGAGGTAGACGTCGGTGCGCATCATGGTGTTGAACGTGTTGCTGCCCTGCTTGATGCCCTGTCGGCGCATACGGACGACAAAGTCATACATCAGGTTGCTCTGGCGCACCTTGTCCAGATTGGGCTGCCCGCAGTAGAGGATGTCTTCAAGCAGCCACGTCTTGTGCAACTTGCCGGTGAACAGCTCCCGGACCGTGACCAGACGGTACTGCAGGTCGCAGCAGTGCGACACTTGGTCGGTCACCTCGGTCACCTGCACCATGTCGCCATTGACCAGCGGCACCAGCAGATTGTTCTGCGTGACCATGAGCATGTCGCCCACGGCCACACTGCTGCTGGTGATGCCCAGCATGGGGCGGATGCTCAGATTGAACTGCTGGCACTTGGCGTTGCTGCGGCAGATGAAGATGGCACTCTCCAGCCCGGCGCGCTTGACCTGGCCGATGTAGTGGCGCACCAGGTCGCCCGCGTCGACGTGCCAGTGAATGTCGGGCATCGCACGGAATGGCAACTTGCCCCACACCGTGCCACGGCCATACACCGCGGCGCTCTCAGGGGCGTTCTGGTAGAGCACGCGCACCTTCTTGCTCGCCGTGATCAGGCTGCTCGTGTCGGTCTGGCGCATGATCTCGGTCAGTTGGGCCTCGCAGACACGCATGTGGTAGTGTGTGGCGAAGTAGGCGGCATTCAGCGCGGGCGACTGCTGCTGCTCGACTGGAGGTAGCTGGCAAGGGTCGCCCACAAAGATGTACTTGCTCTTCGAACGGAGGTCATAGCTCAGCAGGTCGTTCAGCAGGCGGCCCGACCCGAACTTGGCCTGCGACACCTCTTTCTGCTCGAAGTCGCTCACCATCGATGCCTCGTCGATGATGTGCACCACCTTGTCGCCACTCTCGTCGCACGCACGCTCACCGGCCTCAAACTCCAGGAACAGCTGCCCGTCGGTGTCGAACGTCGGGCTCTCTTTCTCGTCGATGTTCTTGTTCAGCCCCTTGAACGAGTAGATGTAGCTGTGTATCGTCCGGGCTATCGGGTTGTTGCCGCCATCGCCGGCCAGGTTACTCATCACCTTGGCCGCGCGGCCGGTCGGGGCCATCAGATGCACCGGCAGGTTGCGCTTCTTCAGCTCCTTGAGCAGGAAGCGAAGCAGCGTCGTCTTGCCCGTCCCGGCATAGCCCTTGAGGATAAACACCCGCTCGCCACGCGCGTCGATGAAATCCAGTATCTGCGACAACACCCGCGTCTGACTGTCGGTCAGCCTAATCTTCTTCGCTGCCATGGTTCGATTCCTCTTTGATGATTTCTATGCACTGGTCATAGCTGACCAGTCTTTTGCGCAGTTTGTCGGCCTTGACATTGCCTTTTGCATGGTTGATGGTGTTGCGTGCATCACCTAAATCCCAATAAGGTTTTCTCAAACGTCTGATTGTGCTATTATTGAGGAGTTGGCGAGTGAGTTCGATGTGGGTAGATAGGTTGCCCTTGATATTGTCTGCTTCGATGTCTTGGTCGCTAATGGATAAAATCCCACTGATGTACTCTCTGAAATCTTTCTCGTCATACCCCGCTGGTTTGTGTTCTGCAAACTGGTTGGCTATGCAATAGAGAACATATTCACGTGCCAATGTGTAGGACTGTGGGAGCATATCATACTTTCTGGTCCACCCAATGGCTGCCTCAATGTTTGCATCACATTCGCAAGGCTTGAATTGCTCCAGTTCTTGCAGCAGTTTGTCTAACATCATTACCACCATGCCTGGTGTATTGGCATGACATCTTACCATTTCGCTATAGCGAGTAATCTCGCTCATATATATACCTTTGCGGATATCTGCCAATCGACAAGTGGTAATGTAGTCGTCAAGACGAGAAATCTGAATCTTGATCTCTTTCAGCCAACCTTGGATTTTCTTGCCGAAGCTGGATTGGTTGCTCAAGTGTTCGCCAATCTTCTTGATTCTACCGAATTCGGTCAGGCTCGAGGCGGCATCGGTGAAGTCCTGAAGGCGCACGATGTCGGTCATGTCGATGATGGGCGCGATGCGGTCTTCCTCAGGTATCTTCTCGACCTTATAGCGAGGCCCCAGTTTCTCAAATGCACCATAGTGCACGCTGGCCAGTGTGGTGCCGAGCATAAACTGCGTGTAGTTGAACAGTGTGGTGGCCAGCATCGGGATGGAGCGGAACGCATGGGTCACGTCCAGGTGAATCTCGTCGCCTTGCTCGAGTTTGCCGGTGATGATCTCCATCATCTTCCACACGTCGTCGCTGCTGAAGCCCTCGGGGATAAACTCGAAGTCAAAGGGAGTTTTCAGTCCCATATTTGTCAGTTGAGTCTTGAGACCCGGCTGGATGATTGGACCATTCTTGTCGCTCTGGCCGTTGTCAAGCCAATTCTTCTTGTATGACCCTTCATCGCCATCGGTGCCGAAGATATAGATGTGGTCATCTGACGTCCAGTCGTTGAACGCCAGCTCAAGCAATGCCTCCTGGATGAAACGGACCAGACTGCTCTGTCGGCCACCCAGCTCATAGTGGGTCTCAAGATAGTTGTTTGTTCCCAGGAATGAGATGAATACTTTTCGTGCCATGAATTCGATTGTTATTATGTGGTTATCGTTCGTTGATATTGCTCATGTAGTCATCAAGCTGTGCAAAGAAGGCTAGCCGAGAGTGTTCGCTTTTCAGGATTGATTGCATCGAAAAGTGGGGTATGCCCGATTTCGTGCATTTTTCTTTAGGCAAGTCTTTAAGTGGAACCTCGGTAATGAAGATGCGCTTGCTGCCCAGCCCACCATACTTCTTGACCACATCGTTGAACTTATCAATTGCGGTCGAGTCAAAAATTTGGGTCTTACATTCGACAAACAGCAACTTGTCATGCTTGGTCTTGACGATAATGTCAATCTCGTTGACTGTCTTGGCTTGACCCTCATAGTTGATGTTGACATTCATCACAATTTGGTCGGTCATGGGCCAATGATTCAGGAGAGATGCCACCTCATATTCAAACCATCCTGTGTTGAGAAGTAAGTGCTTGATGTGAGGTGATGACAAACTCTTGTCAACCACTTTGTCAAACTTGCCGTGGTACTCAAAGTGGCAATCATACTGGCGGTGCTCAGCATTCCAACTAATGCTGCAGGCGTCAGAACTGCTGCTCGACAGATTAGGGTGTGATGAGAGGTCCATCGTGATTCTGTTGAACGCTCTGAAGTTGCACTTGCGCAGTTGCTTAATCTCTTGCACACACTTTGCATCGGTCGCATCGAAACTCTCAAATGAAGTTGAGCTGATCTTTACACCTTGCAAGGTGAAGACATCGGCGATGGTGATTGATGTCGAGTCTAGACGGTGACTTTCTAGGGTGTCCATATTCCAAATGACATTGTTCTGGTCGATAAACACTATTGTTGCCTTGCCACCGAAGTGTTTGGCATAGAGTATTGCCCAAGGCTTGGTTCCACCTGCCACATGTACAGTCAAACTAGTCGAGGGCTTGCAATAAAGATCACATTGTGCTTTGATTGCTTCATCCGCCAGCTTATTGTCCTGATCTGAGATCTCAGTGATATAGATATCTATTTTGTTAAATTTCAATTCGATTAAAGCCTTTACATTTTCAGCATATTTGCGCGTGGCTTTTGAGCACACCAGAATGGCGATGTCGGGTTGGTTGTCTAGTATTTGTGCATAGACGGGGAAGGGTTGGCCGCCTACCAGTGATATGTTTATCTTTTTGTTCATAGTGTGGATTGATGTTAATGTGTGAAGTAGTAGACATTTAATAAATTGAAGCAAAAATCATGCCAACTCCATAGGACTATCCTGCGATAAAGCCGATGCAGTGATGGATAATCGCACAGAACTCCTGACTGACGTAGTGTCACTCAACTTAGGAGACTCAAGTTTCGGAAGTAGCTATTCTTCGGTAGTTAAAGGAGTTTATTGGTTATGTAGTTAAGACGAAAGCCTTTTTGTTCACTGTTCGCTAATCAGGTAACGTCTTAACTCCCT
>DEKO01000187.1:0-14184 GCA_002353885.1 Porphyromonadaceae bacterium UBA2720 | reverse complement strand
ACTCCTTAACTCCTTAACTCCTCTAAAAACTTAACTCAGGACTCAGGAGAGAATAAAGAGGGAGATACAAAATCCTTATTTTAATGGAAAATGGTCTTGTTTAACTACCGATACGCTGTTTTCCTATTTCCCTCTCGATATTATATCTTAATCCTTCTTTTAATGGAATAGCTTGGATGGCAGAGGATTCACTCTCCTACGTGGACGATGAGGGACTGGTCGCACAGGCGCAGGAGTTGGATCATGCGTTCCTGGTCGAAGGCGATGCAACCGGCGGTGTAGGGCTTGTCGCCCTTGCAGTGGATGAAGATGGCCGAACCCTTCTTATAGACGCACTCGCTGTTGTAACTGGTGGTCATCCCATAATTGTACTCGGGCACGTAGGTGTGCATGTCCTCGCCGTGGCACTGGTGGTGCACGACGGCGGTGTCGATGATTTGGTTGTAGTAGTCGCGGTCGCCGCAGGCAAAGGTCGATGGTGTGACATCGATGTAATTGAGCTTGACGCCGGGATTGGGGCAGATGCCGAATGCCTGGCCCACGTGCAGTGTGCCGGCGGGAGTCTTGCGGTCGCCTTCGCGTTGCTTGCCGATGCCATTCTGGCCGATGAAGACGTCGGTGACAAAGATTTCTTTGCCGTCGATGGTGAGCCGGGCCTTGGCCTGGCTTCCCTCGACGTCATAGATTTCGAGCAATTGGCTGCTGGCCTGGGCGATGGTGTCGGTGGCTGATTGGCTGGCAGGCTGTTGTTGGGGACTGCTCGCTTGCGCGCTGTCACCGCCGAAGGCGTGTAGCCCGACAATGGTTGCCGCCGCCAGGCACACGATGACCGATGTGATGATAGTTGACTTTTTCATGTTGCATGTTGGTTATGAATTTCGACTCGTTTTCACTTTTGTCCCCTGAGCAGGGCCTGCACTTCGGCTTTCATATAGGGCACAGCGACCACATAGGGGCAGGGATTGTCGGGGTGGAGCACGACCAGGTGCCCCGAGGCGACCTGGATGTCGTAACGTTTCTCAAGGATGTAGCGGTAGATGCTAACCTGCAGGGCATAGTGCCAAAAGGTGGTGTCGGGCACGTGCTCAATGGGGGCAAAGGCATGCTTGCCCCAGCGACTCTCGCGCTCGGGCTGGCCGTCGATGACGACCTTGTTGCTGCGCTTCCAGTCGTAGATGGTGAACACGCCGTTGTGGCAAGCCAGGAAGTCGAGCGTGCCGGCAACGCCGCTCTCCTCGTCGTAGATGGCCCACTCGGTGCGGTAAGGCTCCAGATGGTGCTGGCTGGCAAACTGCTCGAACAGGCGGTAGGTTTCGTCGCTATCGTTGGGCAGACCCAGGTAGTAACGCTCGATCTTCTCGTGCATCATTGTGCCCAGGTTGCGCGCCTGCTCGCCCTTGCGGGCCCATTGCGCCTTGAGCTGCTCGGGCGTTAGGCCCATGGCCGGTGCCTTGCGGGCTGCCCAGTAGTCGGCGTCAAACTGCTCGAAGTGTCGCTCGACCACGCGGGTGACCGAAGTGAATTGTCGGCCATCGTGGGTGTAGGTGTGGCTTGCACTGTCGAAGCTGATGAGTGCGTCGCGCTGGTGTCGGTTGGTTTCGTTATAGCTCATGACGGGATGTTCTTTTTATAAGAAAAAACATCAAAATGGCAAAAAAATTGTTGACAACTGCCGAAAAATTACTATATTTGCAAGTTGTTAGGGAATACGGGCGAAGAGTAGGCCCACGATTCCATTGACTAATTGGTTGAATGATATGAGTTTTAAACAGGTTAATGAATTGAGGAAGAATGGCCAACTGCCCGAGGCGTATGAGATGGCTGTGAATGATTTGAATCAAGCCCCTGATGACGTGTGGGCAGCCAGAGCTTTGTTTTGGACACTTCACGATATGGCCTATGATGAGATGGAGCGAGGCTATGCCAACGAGGCGGCGGTGCTGGCCGAACGCATGGAGCAGCTGCTGCCCAGCATGGGCGAGCAGGAGACTGCCGACGGCGATGAGCGCAGTCTGCCCGACCGTGCCCTGACGCGCCTGGTCAGGCACATGCAGCCCTACTATGCCGACGTCAAAGCTGCCTACCAGGAGGCTCGCACGGGCGACACCATTGCACCCTACGACTTCGTGGCACAACTCATCGCCGACCACCGACTCTCCGAGCCGCTGCACGAGCGGGCAGGATGGATCATCTGGCACCACTTGTGGCACCAGCAGCAGCGTATGCCCAGCATCGAGGCGCGGCAGGCACTGGCGCACTACATGAGCTTGACAGGTGTCGACAGCCCGTCGGTGTTGCACTCGCGCATCCTGGTAGTGGCCATCAGGTTGGCCAAGCGCTTCGCCAAGGAATTTGACTTTGCCAAGTTTCTGGACATGTGGGGCGAGAGCAACTTCATGCCCGACGACTGGGAGCGTCACCAGCGCAAGCAGGGACACGGAGCACCCTTCCCGGCACTGGTCGAACAGGCTGTTGCTCAATACATCAGCTGCAAGAAACAGAACCATGACATGAACTACAGCGAGGAGTTCATGACGTTGCTTGCCCAGGTGTCCGAGCGCTACCCCGATAAACTGGAACTCAAGCGTTATCTCTCGCTGGCGCTGTTGCAGCGGGGCGACAAAGAACGGGCACTGGAGCTGCATCGGCAACTGGCTGTCTCGCTCAACAAATACTATGTGTGGCATGAACTGGCCGACATGTTCACCCACAACCTGGACATGAAGACCTCGGCACTGTGCCAGACTCTCACCTTCAAGGTGCCAGAGAACTATACAAGTGAGATACACCGCGAACTGGGATGGGAACTGGCCAGGGAGGGCAATATGCCTGCCGCGCTGCTCGAGTTGGAGACCTACCGCGCCACGCGTGAGCGTTACGGATGGCCCAAGTCGTGGCGATATGAGCAGTTGCGCAAGCGCATCCCGGCCGACACAGAGATGGCAACGAGCAATCGTGAACTATATGCCATGAGGGCTCAGCTCATCGTCAACTGGGTCTATCAGGACTTGATGCCCATTCCGGCTATTGTGGTCTCGCACTTCCGCGACAAGCAGGGAAAAGATGTGGTCAAGATAGTCATGCCCGACAGCAAGTCGATGATTGTCAAGGCCAATAAGGTGCCTGACAGCAAGTATCTGATGGTGCGTGTCAAGGACGAGAATGGCAAGCTGCGACTGGTCACTGCCGAGGCAGCCGAGCGCGACCAGGTCGTGCCAGACTTTGGAGACGCGGTCACTGGCGAAGTCAAGGTGTTGCAAGGCCAGGCAGGCAAGCAGTATGGATTTGTCGAGGGNNTTCGTGCCGGGACAACTGCTGCAAGGCATTGCCACCGGCGACACCATCACCATCCTCACCGAGATGCAGCCCGATGGCCGCCGACGCGCTATCGTATTGATATAATGAGGGAGCAAACTTTTCAGCCTCACCAAGATACACAATCAGCCTGGCCAATCGGCCAGGCTGATTGTGTTAAACCCCAGCTTCTCACTGTTCGGGCAAGTCGGCGTCAGTGAGCTGGCGCAGTCGGCCCTCGTCACGCGCTATGAGAGCGTCGGTGATGGCCTGCAAAGGCACAAAGCGCTGCTCGTTGGCCTCATAGTAGGCTAGTACAGCCAGGATAGCCTGATAGTGCATCTCAGCGTCCGTCTTCTTGACCCCATGGTCGATGGCATAGTCAACCGATGCCATGAAGTAGGCTGTGAGCAGGTTCAGATTGGGCGAGATGCTGTCGGTCAACGTAGCGTCGTGCAAAAACGAGTTCAGCAACGGCGTTCCACCTACAAACTGGTACTCGTCGTTGTTCATGCACCACGTGAAGGCAAACAGTCCGGCGCGGAGTTTGTCAGGCGACTCGCCATCGGGTGTCGACAACCAATAGTGGGCGCATTGCTGGGCGCGAAGGGTGTGCTGGCGGCAACCCTCGGCAGTTGAGAGCGCCAAGATATCGGGCAAGTCATCGAGTGCGGCAACAGGTGTGCCCTTCATCAGGCGGTGAGTGGGCCGTTCGATGGTAGGCATGAACGGATGGCTCTTGTACCACTCGATGAATTCGTCCATCTTCTCCTCATTGTCTTTGAGCCACTCTTGTGCTTCGTTCTCAAAAGCGGGGGAGAACAACCAGTAGTTGTAGGCTTCCCAATGGCCCGCGTCTTTGACTTTCTGTTGAAAATCGAGCAGCGACACGATGTGACCATCTTGTGCTGTGCCGGCAGCAGCGATGGCCGACTCGCGGCCGTGGATGATTTCAGCCAGTGTCACGCCCTTGTCTTTATTCTTTGTCAGCTCGGCAGCAATGCCCAGTGATAGCATGAGCTCATATTGTGACTCGATGGTGCCAGATGGGTTGGCCGAATTGAGCGTGATGCCTATCGATGAGTCGTTCTTGATGGTTATAAATTGCTGATAGGCCTCACCCAGATATTGCGCCATCTCGTTCGAACGGCTGCTGTTGGGTTCAAGCACACGCATCGCTTCGCCGTAGAACAGTCCCCATACCTTGACGTTTTCGCTGTTGAGCAGAATCTGGCTGGCGCGGAAGTAGGCCGACGGGTAAGCTGGATGCACTTCCAACGCCTGTTCATAGTAGTTGAGCGCTTCCAGGTATTTCTTGTCCTTGAGCATCATGGTGCCCAACTCCAGCATAATCGTGTGTGACGTGGGGAATAATTTTAGGCCCTCTTTATACTTCTTAATGGCATCTTTGCTCTTGCCCAGCATGTCGAGGGTGTTGCCTTCCATCTGATAGACACGCTCGTGCACGGGTGGCATCTTTTCCAATCGCTGCAACAACTTCAATGCCTGCTTGTAGTCCTCCTTGATATAGTGTGCATAGGCCATTTCGTATACCAGGTCGGGCATGTCAGGATACTTCTTAATCAACTTGTCGAGTATCTCCAGCGACTTGTCGGGCATGCCGTTGTCCATGAAGTAGACGGCATATTCATATTGCTGGATATCGTCGTCCGTGAGCTGTTGTGCCCTTGCTCCAAGCAGGGCGAGTAGGCAGATAATCAGTGTTAATATGCGTCTCATTGGCTGATTGAGTTTGGTTAATTGGTGCAAAGATAAGAACTCTGTGCGAAAAAAACAAGCACACACGTCGATTATTGCTGATTTTTCTGTATCTTTGCCGATTAAACCAAATAAATGACACGATGACACGACGAGACATGATCAAAGCGGCCGGAGGAGCCGCGGCTGCAACAATATTGGGCGGTATACCACTGGTTGCCCAATCGCAAGAACAAAACGGTAAGGCAATGCCTCAGAGCGGCAAACGCAAAATACTGGTCATTGGTGCGCATCCCGACGACCCTGAGACCAGTGCTGGAGGAACGATGTGTCTGCTCAAGCAGGCGGGCCATGATGTGGTGAGTGTCTACCTCACACGCGGCGAGGCGGGCATTGCAGGCAAGACGCACGACGAGGCGGCAGCCATCCGTGTGGCCGAGAGCGAAAGGGCTTGTGCGATGATGGGCATACGCCACATCTTCATGAACCAGGTGGACGGCAACACTGAGGTCAACCTGGAGCGCTACCGCGAGATGCGCGAGCTGCTCGAGCGCGAGCGGCCCGATGTGGTCATCACACACTGGCCAGTGGACAGCCACCGCGACCATGCCGCATGCGGGCTGTTGGTGCTGGATGCCTGGCGCAGGGTGGGGCGCACCTTCGACCTTTATTATATGGAGGCGATGACGGGTACACAGTCGCAAATGTTCCAACCCACCGACTGGGTCGACATCTCGAGCGTGGTCGACCTCAAGCACCGCGTGTGTGACTGTCATGTGAGCCAGGGCATGGACGACCTGCTCAAAGGCTGGCACGGCCCTATGGAGCAATTTCGTGGCATCGAGTGCCGCTGCAAGGCTGCTGAGGCCTTTGCCCGCCACACAGTGCCGGGCATGATTTAGACTTTGGTCGTTAGACGTCTACTCGAATGCTCGAATAATCGCAACTCCTAACCAACTCGCAACCATTAACAATAAACTAAAATGAAGAAAACCATGATACTGCTCGCTGCACTGGCAGTGAGCATGAGCGCAAGCGCGCTCGACCTGCAAGACTATGTCCTGGGCGGAGCTCGCCCCAAGGGCATCGGTGCCGTCACACCTGCCATGGACGGCAAGTATTATTATCAGATTGTTGACGGCGGAAAGACCATTGCCCGCTATGCCTACAAGACAGGGCGACGTGAGGCAACCGTGCTCGACTCGCTGCCTATGCAGACAGCTCAAGTCAAGCGATGGGACGGCTATCAGATGAGCCAGAGCGAGAGTGCAATCCTGCTCTGGGCCGACAGCGAGCCCATCTATCGTCACTCGTTCACAGCACGGTTCTTTGTCTACGACTGCAAGAATCGTCAGATCAAGGCTGTGGCAAATGACCAACCGGTGCAGATCGCAACGCTGTCGCCCGATGGCGAGCGAGTGGCCTACGTCACCGGCAACAATGTCTATGTCCAGCTGCTGGCCGACGGCAATATCACTCAGGTCACCACCGATGGGCGCAAGAACCACGTCATCAACGCTGTGCCCGACTGGGTTTATGAAGAGGAGTTCGCCATGCTCAACTCGTTCGCATGGTCCAGCGACAGCCGCACACTCTCGTTCATCCGTTGGGACGAGAGCCAGGTGCCCATGTACTCAATGACCATGTATGAGGGTGACTGCAAGCCCAACGAGGACTATGCCCTATATCCTGGCTCCTACGACTACAAGTATCCTGTCGCAGGCGAGAAGAATGCCGTGGTGAGTGTGCACAGCTATGATGTGACAACGGCCAAACTCAGCAAGATGGATGTGCCGCTGGCCCAAGACGACTATGTGCCGCACATCGGCTATGCCGGACCGGCCGATGCGCTGATGGTGATGAAACTCAACCGCACGCAGAACGACATGCACATCTATCGTGTCAACCCAGCAACCGGTGCGGCTCGGGATATCTACCACGAGACATCGGCCAGCTGGATTGACAGTGAGATGTCGCGCAATGTGGCTTACTACGACAATTTCATGGTCATCCCTAACGAGACGTCGGGCTATTGCCAGCTCTACCAGTATGATCTCGACGGCAAACTCATGCGTCAGCTCACCACGGGCCAGGAGCCCGTTACGGCCTACTATGGCTATGACAGCAAGAACCGCATGTTCTACTACCAGTGCACCGATGGTCCGCTCAACCGCGTCGTGCGGCGCGTCGATACCAAGGGGCGTGTGCAGGATGTAGAGGTCGCCAAGGGCACTAACTCGGCCACTTTCAACAGCGACTTCACCTATTACATTCACGCGTTCAGCAATGTCGACACACCCACGCAGTATCGCCTGAAGCAGGTAGGCCGCAAGGGCAGTGTGCGCGATTTGCAGCTCAACGACGACTATTGCGCCAAGTACATGGTGCCCGAGGTGCCGCGCCGCGAGTTTGTGACCTTTGAGAATGATGGCTACACCCTCAACGGATTCATCATCAAGCCTGTCGACTTTGACCCCAGCAAGAAGTATCCTGTGATCATGTCGCAATACAGCGGCCCAGGCTCGCAACAGGTGCGCAACAACTGGAAGCTCGACTGGGAGGAGTACTTTGCCACGCAGGGCTATATTGTCGCTTGTTTTGACGGCCGGGGAACGGGCGCCAGAGGCAAGGCCTTTGAGTCGCTCATCTATCAGAACCTGGGACACTATGAGACCATCGACCAGGTGGCTGCGGCGCGCTACATGGCCAGCCAGCCATGGGTCGACGCCGAGCGCATTGGCATCTGGGGATGGAGCTTCGGCGGCTATGAGGTGCTCATGGCCATGTCGCATCCCGACAGCCACTATGCTGCGGGGGTGTCCATCGCGCCGGTCACCAGCTGGCGGTTCTACGACACAATCTATGCCGAGCGATTCATGCGCACGCCACAGGAGAACCCTGACGGCTATGCTCAGAGCGCACCGCTTGACAAGGTCAAGGACCTCAAGGGCGAGCTGCTCATCATGTTTGGCAGTGCCGATGACAATGTGCACATCATCAATGCCATGCAGTACATCGCCAAGCTGCATGGACAGAAGCGCCAGTTCGACATGATGGTCTATCCCAACATGAACCACTCAATCAATGGTTGTGGTGTGCGTGAGCCGCTCTATCAGCGCGTGCTCAACTACTTCAACCGCACACTCAAGCGTTAAGCCTCGGCATGTTCAGTCTGGATTTTAAGGTGACCACGAGCAGCTGCGACTGCGAGGGACGGCTCAAACTCGTCTCGGCTCTGCAGATGATGCAGGACTGCTCGGAGATGTGGATTGACACCGAACCCACCGTGCAGCAATTCTTTGCCCGTGAGAACATGACGCAACTGCTGGCGGCACGACAGGTCGAGGTGATGCGTGTGCCGTGCTTCAAGGAGCAGCTCACAGTCACCACCACGGTCTATGAGGTGAAGCCGATGTTCGGTTTCCGCAACACGTTCATCTACGACGCACAGCACCGACCCTGCTACCGCACATGGAGCATGGGGGCATTTGTTGACAAAGCTACAGGCCATCTCAAGCGCATCGATGATGAGGTGATTCGATCGCTCAATATCGAGCCAAAACTCGACATGAACTACCGCGACCGGCGCATCATCTTGCCCAAGCAGGGCTCGCAGCAAGGTCAGCCCATTGCCGTGATGCGAGCCGACATCGACTATAACCGCCATGTCAACAATGCCAACTACATACGCATGGCCATGGAGTTGCTGCCGGATGACTTTGTTGTGCACAATCTGCGAGTCGAGTATCGCGTGCCGGCCAAGTTGGGCGATGTGCTCTTGCCTACAATCTATCCTGGCGACAATACGATCATTGTTTCGCTCGCTATCGGCGCCGACGTCTGTGCCATCATCGAGTTTGCCTAGGTTGAGGCGTTTTAAGTTTGTTTAATGTGCCAGGTTTTGTTATTAACATGAATATAACTAACTTTGCGGCCATAAAAACAATCGTAAACCATAAACAAGAAAACAAAATGGAAGCAAAGAAATCAATCGAGGCGCTGCAGCTCTTCGCAACGGGGCTGACCGAGGGCGCACTGGTGCACAAACTGCAGGGACAAATCTTCAAGTCGCAGGGCTTCGACAAGCTCGGGCAGAAGTACATCGACCACTTCAACGAGGAGATGGAATGGGTCGAGAAGTTTGTTGACCGCATCATGGACCTGGGCGGCGAGGTGAAGTTTGAGGGCGCTAAGACTCGCGCGCTCATCTGTGACCCCGTCGAGTATGTCAAGGCCGACCTCAAGATCCAAGAGGCCGGTGTCGACATGCTCTACAAGTGCATGGAGACCCTGATCAATGACCCCACAACCTACGACATCATGAAGGCTTATCTGGCCGACGAGGAGGAAGACCTCTACTGGAGCCAGGGCACGATGGAGATGATCGAGAAGATTGGCAAGCAGAATTGGTTGTTCACACAAGTATAAAATACTGACTCGGACAATGAAAGAGAAAGTCTTACAGGCCATGCGTGAGGCTGGCAAGCCCATCTCGGCTGGAGACGTGACCAAGGCCTTGGGCGCCGACCGTAAGGAAGTTGACAAGGCTTTTGCCGAGCTCAAGAAGGAGGGCGCCATCGTCTCGCCCGTCCGCTGCAAGTGGGAGCCCGCACAGAAGTAATTTTTTTCACCACATCGGGGTGTGCTGCGCATCGGCGATGGCACACCCTGTCTTTTCACCCAGCAAGCTCAGAACCCTATGGCACACAACTGCGAGAACTGCAAGTTCCGTGCACACTACGACCAGAAGCCCAACTCACTGCTGGGCCGCTTCTGGCGGTGGCACATTAACTTCTGCCCGGGATGGAAGGGTTATTTCACTTCACGCACACCCGAGCAGCAAGTCGAGTTAAGAAATAAGTATCAATTCACCAAGTATCAAGAATAGTCAACAATGGAAATCAAAGCAATACGCATGTTTGACGGCGGGGTTATGAACCAGCTCTTCGCGTTTGGGGGAGAGGAAGGGAAAGAACAGTTCGATGAACAAATCATCTATCGCAGCAGTCTGCAGAACTTCCTCATCGACACCGGCCACGAGGTCATCCTGGTCGACACTGGATTCAAGAGCGATTATGCCGCACCGGCCAAGAAGTTGGGCGCACCACTCTACATGGGCGAGCGAGTGGCGCACTATATGGATGCCTTCGACGCACTAGGCTACAAGCCCGAGCAAGTCACCAAGGTGCTGGTCACACACAAGCACAACGACCACAGCGACTGCATCCGTGAGTTCCCCAACGCCAAGGTCTATATCTCGACCGAGGATGCCGACGCGCTCAAGCTCGACGGACCAAACATCGTCCGTGCCACATACGGCGAGGCCTACAAGAATTTCCCCAACGCACAGCAGGTGGCACCGGGCATCTGGTTCATTCAGGCCAAGGGACACACCCGGGGCAACAGCATCGTCATTGCTGAGTGCGACGGACTCTACTACATGATGCACGGCGACGTGACCTATTGCGACGCTGCACTCAAGGCCAACAAGCTGAGCATCATCTTTGAGGACAAGGAGGCTGCCCGCATGACACTCGACCGCGTGCGAGAGTTCATTGCTGCCAATCCCACGGTTTACTTGTCGACACACTGCCCAGAAGGCTACGAGAACCTCGCGCTCAAGCGTGTCATGAAGCTCTAGGCGCTACATTGCCCGAAGGCAACGATAACACACAATCAGGGTCGAACTCCAAGCGGAATTCGACCCTGATTGTGTGAGTAGTAGAGTGATTACTTGTACTCCTGTGCCTCGACAGTGCCGTTGAGCACATCCAGGGCATTCAGAGCCAAAGCCTCAAGCTCATCCTCGCCAGGATAGCAGTGGATGGGAGCCATCCAGCCGCAACGCTGCTTCAGGCCCTCGACCAGATAACCCCAACGGGCCATGCCACCAGTGATGAGGATGGCGTCGACCTTGCCGCAAAGCACAGCACCTTGTGCAGTGATGGCTTTGGCGATGTGATAGATCATCGCGTCGGTATAGCGGGTGGCCTTCTCGTCGTGGTCCTCGTTGATGCTGCGCTCAACCTCACGCATGTCGTTGGTGCCCAGCAGGGCAGCCAGGCCAGCCTTGCCACTCACCATCTTCAGCAGTTGAGCCTCGGTGTACTCGCCACTGAAGCACAGCTTGATCAGGCCGCTGGCGGGCAGGGTGCCTGCTCGCTCGGGGCCGAACGGACCCTCGCCATCCAGGGCGTTGTTCACGTCGATGCACTTGCCATGCTCGTGGGCTGCAACCGACACACCACCGCCCAGGTGGACAATCACCAGGTTGAAGTCCTCATAGCGCTTGCCTTGCTCCTTGGCAAAGCGGCGAGCGATGGCGCGCTGATTCAGCGCATGCCAGATGCTCAGACGCTCCATCAGCGGCGAGCCGCAGATGCGAGCCGAGTCGCACAACTCGTCAACCACCACGGGGTCGGCGATGAAACTCTGGCAGCCGGGGATGTCCTTGGCAATCTCGTAGGCAATGAGGCAACCCAGGTCGCTGGCATGACTGTGCTCGCTCGTGCGCACATCGTGCATCATCTGCTCATTGACGCGATACACGCCACCGGGAATGGGCTTGAGCAGACCACCACGGCCCACAACTGCAGCAAAGTCAAACGGGCAACCGGCCTGCTTCACAGCCTCAAGCACCAACTGCTTGCGCCACTCATACTGGTCGGTGATAGCCTTGAACTGGGCAATCTCCTCGACGGGGTGCGACAGACTCTTGTGGAAGAGCTCTTTCTCGTTCTCAAATACGGCAATCTTGGTCGATGTCGAACCAGGATTTACAACTAAAATATGCATTGTTTTTAATTAATTGAAAATTGAGAATTGAAAATAGAAAATTCTACAAGGCAATCATTGTGCATTGTGCATTATGCATTGAAATTACGCCATGCAGGCAACTGCCAGGCTGTAGTACTTGCACTCGCCGCTGTCGCTGCGAGACGGAGTCACGACGGGCGCGCTCGGACCTTGCAGGATACCTGCGGTCTCGGCCTTGGCCCATAGGGTCAGCGTCTTGTAGAAAACGTTGCCGGCCTGGATGTCGGGGAAGATGACTGCATCAGCCTCGCCATGGATGGGCGAGTTGATGCCCTTGGTCTCCATGCTGTGCAGGTTGCAAGAGGTCTTCACGTCCAGCGGGCCGTCGACAATGCACTTGCCGAACTCGCCGTCCTGGGCCATCTGGACCAACTCGCGATACTCGACGGTGAACGGGAAGTGCTTCTCGTTGACCTTCTCGCTGCAGTGGATCAGGGCAATCTTGGGCTCCTCAACACCAAAGGCGCGGCACAGACCTGCAACATAACGCACCTGCTCGATGCGCTGCTCACGGGTGGGGCAGGGGATGACGGCGGCGTCGGTGAAGAACAACAGGTGGTCATAGCCCGGAATCTCGGCGGTGGTAACATGGGTCAACACATTGCCCTTGGGCAGAATGCCGGTCTCCTTGTTCAGAACGGCACGCAGCAGGTTGTCGGTGTTGATCAGACCTTTCATCAACACGTCGGCCTGCCCTTCACGCACCATCTGCACAGCCAGTGCGGCAGCCTTGTCCTTGTCGTCAGTGTCGACATAGGTGATGTGCTCGGCATGGGGCTTGAGCTCGTCAAGTTGCTCAAGTTGCTCGCGGCAACCAACAAAAATGGCATCGATAAAACCGTCGTTGAGCGCGCGGATGGCGGCATACTGGGTCGACTCGTCGGCAGCCCATACGATGGCAACACGTTTTCTTGTTCCTCTCTTGACCAGATGCGAAGTCAGGTCGTTGAAATTCTTGATGTTAGTCATTATGGTAAACCTAAATTAGTTGTGTTTATGTTAAGCGACCGCAAAATTACTTTTTTTTTTCGATATTGCCACAGTCAATGGACCTTTTATGTTATTAAACATATTAAATAATGTAAAAATCTAGAACATAGCACTGGGGTCACTAGATGCGTCTAGTGACCCCAGTGTATTAGGCTTCCCTCGCTAGGCTGTCCTCCCGACTTCCCCTCCCCTGAGGGGAGGGGTCAGGGGTGGTTTTTCCCCCCCCCCTCAAGCGTCGCCTCCCGTCTTCCCCTGAAACTGTATCATAATTAGCGCACGCGTTGCGTGCGGAAATCTATCAAAATTTTATTCAAAATCTCACAATTTATTAAATTACTATAAATGAGAAAATTACCTGTTTGATTTTGTTTCGGATTTTGAAAGATTTGCTGCGCTTCGCTGGCCCTTCGGGCTCCCGTTCGGTCGCGAGCACTTTGTGGTTCCCGCCCGTAAGGGCGGCTAAATCTCAGAATCGTAATTATCCTTGTTTCCGCGGAAAGTCATCTCGCCATGTATGGTTTTGTCACCGCTGCTATGGCTGGTGGGCACAAGCCCGAGATAAGAGGCGAATTGCTTCTCATTGTTGAAACGTGTTATGTCGTTTATCTCGGTCAGCAGCGTCATGGCGACGATTCCGCCGATGCCAGGGATTGAGCAGAGCAGGTCGTAGTTGGCTGCGTAGCGCTCGATTCTTGACAGTTTTCTCAGCTCGCGGGTCGCCTCAAGTTGCGCCTGACGCATCCGCTCCACCTGCACGATGAGCATGTCAAGCGTGCGACGTGTTTCTGAGAGTAGTTTCACATCACTTTTAAGCCATTGGATAAACGCTCCCGACCAGTTGTTGCCCTTGCGCTTGTCGAACTGCTCCGGGATTTCAACCCCGTTGCTCATCAGCAGATGCTTGACACGGATTTTGTAACGGCTCAGGTCCTTGATGACTGCACGTCGCATGCGTATCACGCCACGGTCGTCGATGCTGTCCTTAGGGCGGATATAGATGCCCTTGAGCAGTCCGGCACGCAACGACTTGGCGAGTTTCACGCAGTCAATCTTGTCGGTCTTCAGCACGTTCTCATACTGCGTTGTCGGCACGTCGGCGGCATGAATCACCATACAGCCTATGCCGGCCTCCGCCAACGAGTAGTAAGTGGAGAAACCTGTGAAACCTGCCTCGTATACGGCCATGTAGTCCCCATCAGGATAATGTCTGCGCAGAAAGTCAATGAGCTCTTGGGCCGACGCGTTCTGGGTATGAGCGCGTTGAAAACCCGATTCGGTGATCGTGGCCACCGACCATTTTCGCTTATGGACATCGATTCCCACGAAAATCTTTTGTCCGCTGAAAGAAATTTTGTTTCTTTGCAT
>DEKO01000080.1:498-8551 GCA_002353885.1 Porphyromonadaceae bacterium UBA2720 | reverse complement strand
AACTATGCCGCTTCTAAGGCTGGTCTGATTGCCCTGGCCAAGAGCGTTGCCCAGGAGATGGGCAGCCGCGGCATCCGCGCCAACGCCATCGCTCCGGGCTTCATCGACACTGCTATGACTCAGGCTCTGCCCGAGGAGGTGCGTAAGGAGTGGGCTCAGCGCATTCCGTTGCGTCGTGGTGGCACCGTCGACGACATCGCCAATGTGGCCATCTTCCTGGCCAGCGACATGTCGAGCTATGTCACCGGGCAGGTCATCCAGGTGGATGGTGGCATGAACATGTGATTCAATGCACAAATCATAATGCATAATGCACAATGCAGCTGCATCTGGCAGTTTCATTGTGCATTATGCATTTTGCATTGAGAATTGCATTCAGTCTTCTTCAGTGACATGGACCTCGCACTGTGACATCTCGGCATATTCTGCCCAGTCGGGGTCTTCCTCGGCATGGAAGGTTAGAGGAAGGGTCTCAAACGGCTCGAGGATGCTGTTGAGTTTGCGTTGGAAGATGTGCAGGCTGCGGCAATAGAACACCCAATTGCGCTCGCCGGCGCCCGTATAGATGCCGGTGTTGACAGCCACCGGGTCTTTTGAGAACTCCGCCTCCATGGCCTCGGTCACCTGCTCCATGAGCCGGCTCGTCGCATAGTCGGGCATGCCTTTTTCGTCGGGCTCATAGGTCCATGTGACCTCGATGCGATAGACAAACACGCCAGTGGCCTTGACTTGTTCCAGCCCACTGCGACCGGTCACCATGATCAACTGACCGTCTTCGCTCTCGGCAGGTGCGGTCCACCATTCATTGGGTATCTTGAGTTTAGCCATCGTTATAATCAAATTTAGTTTAATTCTACTTGAATAAGTCCAAAAGTGCTACTTTAAGACGAGAAAGACACAAAGTTATATAGTTGCTAGTTTTTAGTTGTTAGTAGCCCGTAGCGGGGCCTGCGGGGCCTCGCCCCTGGCCATGGGTCCCCAGCCCTCTGATGGGGGAGGAGGGGAGCCCTCCCTACAACTGCCACGGTTCCCCCTCTCCCGTTGGAGAGGGAGATAGGGGATGAGGCTCCAAACTGCGTTGCACAAGCCCTATTGTCGGCACGAAGGTACAAAAAAACAATGGGATGTCCAAATTGTACAGCAAAAACCCGCAACAAATCTTAAAAATTGTTAAGTGTTAAAACATCCAGCATTTCAGCATCACTCAATAGCTCGTAAACGCCTATTAGAGCGCAGTGTTAACATTTTAAGTTAAAATCACGGTTTGTTAATATTCGCAGCTGCTGGGATGTGGAAACAAGGTGCTATTATTCAGTATTTTATGAAAATTTAATGAGACGAAATTTGGTGGGCCGATGGTTTTTGGCTACTTTTGCAGTCCATTTCCGAATTACGGAAACAAGTAGTGCAAACCAAAGCGGGTTTTTACGCCCGTCATCTCGCCGAAAATCGGCACAGGCCATGTCATTGAGCGACGGATGTCGTTGATTGTCAAGCCTGAATTATGAACTTAAACGAAGATTCATGTCCAAGTCATTATTTACGATTGCGACACTGGCTATCTTGCTTGTCTTCACATCGGCTTATTATACGACTCCAGCCGACGGACGTGTGGGATATCAGGCACCTAGCTTGACAGTGGACAATCAGGCAGGAAGCATCTCGTTGAGCCAACTGCGTGGCAAGTATGTAGTCGTGTCGTTCTGGTCATCAGCACAACCCGAGTCACGCATCAGCAATTTGCAACTAGACCGTGCCACCAGCCTGAGAGGCATTCACCACATGTCGGTCAACATGGATGAGAGCGAAGCGCTCTATCACCAACTTGTCAACGTTGACCGTCTGCACAGCCAGTGGCTATCACACTGCGACAGTGCGTCGCAAGACAACGTGCGCCGAACTTGGCGCCAAGAGAGAGAGTATTGCAGTTTCTTGGTTGACCCAGAAGGTCGCATCATCCAGAAAGATCCAACCCCGCAAGACCTCGCACAACTCTGAAAAGCAAAACTCCACCGAGATTGGTGGAGTTTTTGTTTTTTGAATAATAACAGGGGTTGCGCTAACGCTCCACCCCTGCCTAGACTAAAGGGCGAGGCGCAGGCCAAGGTCATAGTATGAGAACGTCGGCGGGTTGTGGGTGCGGTACGAAACGCGACAGTATCCGGCGTAGTTAAACCAGGCGGCGCCACGGAACACGCGATATGAACCTGAGTCTGGTCCAGTGGGATTAGTCTGCGCGTCACTGCTATAGCTGCCGTACCAGTCCTGGCACCACTCCCATACGTTGCCGCTCATGTCATAGAGACCCAACTCGTTCGGGGCCTTGGTGGCGACCGTGTGAGTGCCGTAGTCTGGACTATCGACGCCTAATGCGTAAGAGTTATAAAAATACTACGCTACATCTCCAACAGTATTGCTGCCGGCGTACTTGTAGCCCTGGCTACGGTTGCCGCCACGGGCTGCATACTCCCACTCGGCCTCGGTGGGCAAACGGAAGGTCTTCCCCGTCAACTCGTTCAACTTGGTAATGAACTCCTGGCAGTCGTCCCAACTCACCATCTCAATTGGCCGTTGCAGGTTGTCGCCGTAGGCGCTCGCAACCGAACGGGCGCAATTTTAGGAATTTAGGAATTCGTTTTGTTCATTCCTGGAATTCTTTAATTCTTGATATTTTTTTGATGGTCTTTGATGGACTTTGGTGGCTTTGGTGGTATATCTCTCATCAAAACCATCAAACCCCATCAAGATTCATCAAATTTTATCTTTTTGATTGTTCTCGTTGTCCATTATGATTATTAAAACCAACTCAAACAACTTACTCAACGATCTTAATTCTTTTCAGTGCCTCCCTAAAAGGGAGTGTAAAGGTTAAGGTTCAGCCAAGCTGTTTTACTTAACTACCTTTGACTACCTTTAACTACTTAACTACTAAATTTAAATTGTTTAAGTTGTCTTCTATTATCTGCGGAATCTGCGTGAGAATATGAGAACAACAAGGATATAGTTCCCTTTCTTTATCGTCGTGAAGAATTGTGGCTGCTATTCTTCAGCATATAGTTCTAATGTTTTTCCTGCACTGTCCTCAAGGAAAGTAATGGCCTCGTTAAACGACACCTCATATTCTTTTCCCCCCACGGCACCATTGCCGCGCAACATGATGGTTTGGTCGCTAAGGGGCTCGTCGACGAGATCATCTTTGTCAATGTTCGCAAGCATGACTCGTGCAATTTCATCATCGTTCTTCATCTTCACATCCACCTTACGGTCGACAACACCCGAATCATCGAGAATGATGCTATGGCTCGTGCACCGCCATTTCCCTTCGATGGTCTGGACGGCATGCAGGATGAGCGTGTTGGCATATTGCTGCTCAGCATCACTGATATCGAGCGCAAACTCTTGAGTCTGGTCTAAGATAATCTGGATGGTGAATGTCTTGTCGGCACGAAAGTCAAAGACATACGTGAAATACATGGGGTTGTCGGCTGGATGCTCGTCATCGCCCGGCTCTTCGCTTTGAGCGGTGAAATGCCCCACCATCTCTTTCTCCAAGTCGTTGAGTGCAGCTTGTGCATTCATGCTGACCAGCATCATTGCCAGGAGCAGCATCGTGTTAGTCAATCGTTTCATAGTCATTTGTTTTATAAAAAACATGCAGCCATCTCCATTGCTGGGGGTGATTGCATGTAATTCTTAGATAACTGTTATTTTACTTGACGCGGAGCACCTTGCCCGACTGCACCTTGTCGCCCTTGATGCCATTCAGTTTTTTGAGCTGAGCGACTGTTGTGCCGTTGCGAGCGGCAATCTTGCCCAGGCTGTCGCCCTTGCGCACCTTGTAGGTGCTGCGCTCGGCCGAGCGTTTCTTGGTCTTGTTGTCATATTTGCGATTCGACTTGCTAGCCGTGCTATTGTTATTCGACGATGAGCTGGTCGACCGCACAGCAGCATATTTGCGGCTGGGGGTGTACGAGCGGCTCTCGGTATAGTTGTTCTTGTTGAACGTGTAAGAGTCGGTGTGAGTCGTGCGGTTGGCAAAGTCGATGATAGCTGCCGGATTGATGGCATAGCCCATGAAACGCGTCTCAAAGTGCAGGTGAGGACCCGTACTGCGGCCAGTATTGCCGCTCAATGCGATGGGCTGGCCGGCCTTGACATACTGGTTGGGCTGAACCAAGAAGCGAGTCAGGTGGCCATAGACGGTCTCCAGACCATTGTCGTGGCGCAGAATGACGTAGAAGCCATAGCCGCCACGCTCAAACTTGGTCAAGCGCACCTTGCCGGTGAATGCTGCGTAGACTGTGTCGCCCACGGCGCTGCGCATGTCCACACCCTTGTGGGTGCGACGGAATGCCGGACGATAACCATAGGGCGAGGTGATAAAATTACCCTTGATGGGCATGTGGAAACCACGCACATCGATCACCTTGGTCTGGGGCACGTTGGCGTTCTTGTAAGGATTGACGCGGTCGCTCTCCCAGCCTTCGGTATAGATGTCGGGTTCGGGTTCTTCCTCTTCGTAGAGTTGCGAGGCGTACTTCTGGGCCTCTTCAAGCTTAATCTGGTCCTGAATGCGCGACTGGCGGGCAAGCAGGTTGGCATGCATGCGGCTATTGTTCTTAGCGCTCTGCAGGTTCTGTGCAATTGTGGTGTTTGCGGCGATTGCCATGATGGCCACCACTGCCATCGTCATTATTTGTCTTAAATTCATAATCAATTAAATTAGTTTGAAGAAGAACAGCACTGCGGCTTTCTTGGTGCTAACTCCACGTGCTTCGCCGATGAAGCTGCCGCTGCTGTTGTAGATGCGGCCACTGCTCTCGACACGGCCCATGTAGCTGCCGCTGCTGTTGTAGACGCGACCGTCGCTCTCGACGCGGCCAATGTAGCTGCCACTGCTGTTGTACATGCGACCGTTGTCTTCAACACGGCCCATGTAGCTGCCGCTGCTATTGTAGATGCGGCCATTGCTCTCGATGCGGCCCATGTTGCTGCCGCTGCTGTTGTAGACGCGTCCATCGCTCTCTACGCGGCCGATATTGCTGCCGCTGCTGTTGCTCATGCGCTGTGCGCTAGCGGTTGTCGAAACACCCATCAGCACGATACCTGCAAGCAACATAGCCAGTATTTTTCTCATCATTTTCATAGTCTTCAATAATAATGGTCCAACAAAAAAACGCTCAAAATTAGTACTTTATTTTAAAATGGCACTAATTTTTCGCGCTAAAAAGTGTAAACTTTGGTTGCGTTGTGCAAACAGGGCGTTTCTCAATGCACAATGCTCAATGCATCATGCACAATCCAATGCCCCCATTCCTCACCCCTCACCCCTCACTCCTCAATCCTCACTCCTCAATCCATCGAGCGACAAAGTCGCGCACAAGGCGGGTGTATTCAGATGGGTGGTCGCTGTAGGCGCGGGCATGCGCCGAGCCCGGTGCAAGCCACAACTGTTTGGGGTTAGGTTTGGCCTGATAGAGGGCATGTACCATGGCGGTGGGTACAAAGTTGTCGCTGTCACCATGGATGAAGAGCATGGGCCGGCGGCAATGCGACAACTGGCGCAGGCTGCTGGCTTGACCGAAGCTCCATCCGTAACGCATGCGGCACAAGGCACTGGTAGTGTAGAGCAGCGGGAAGTCGGGTAGACCGAACATGTCATCCAACTGGTGCGAAAACTCGTCCCAGGCACTGCTATAGCCACAGTCCTCAACCACACACCGCACACAGGTCGGCAGCGAGTCGCCGGCAACGTTCATCACCGTCGATGCGCCCATCGAGATGCCGTGCAGCACCATGCGAGTCTGCACCGAGTCGGACCGAAACATCTGATCGGCTGTGACAATCCAGCGCTTGACATGAGCGCAGTCCTGTGTCCAGCCCATGTCGATGTGGTCGCCTGGTGTGTGGCCGTGAGCTGGCAAGTCGGGCAAGATGACATTCATACCCAGGTCGTGATGATACAGATAGGCGATGTGCAGCATCGACAGGCCTGTATCTTTATAGCCATGTACCACCATAGCGGTGGCACTGGTGGGCTGGCTGGCGCGCAGATAATGCGCGTAGGCGCGTGTGCCTGCGATGTCGATTGTGGTGTCGCGCAACACACCTGTCGCTCGCACACTGTCGACCCACTGCACCACAGCAGTGGGCGCATGGCTGGCCAGGCGCTCAAGGGCTTCATCGTCGCTGCGCTGCAGTGGCGACAAGGCGAAGTCTAGCATATAAAAACTGCTGCCGACCAGTGCGGCCAGCAACAGTGTGAGAGTGGTGGCAAATGACCATGCCACCAGTTTGCGTCCCCGTTTCATCTCGCGACTACATTTCGTCAGTCACGGCTGCCAAAGATGCGCAGCAGATAGATGAACAGGTTGATGAAGTCGAGGTAGAGGTTCAGAGCGCCCAGTGTGGCAATCTTGCCTGTCTGGCCCGGGTCGGCCACTTCCACCATGCGCTTGATGTTCTGCGTGTCCCACGCGGTCAGACCCACAAAGATGGCTACACCAGCCAGTGAGATAATCCAGTCCATGGTTGAGCTATGCAGGAACAGATTGACTATCGTGCACAGTATCAATCCAATTAATGCCATGAACAAGATTGCGCCCATTTTGCTCAGATCCTGCTTGGTCACATAGCCATAGAGGCACATGGCACCAAAGGTGACCGACGTGATGCCGAAGGTCAGAGCTATCGACGAACCCGTGTAGATCAAGAAGATGGGCGTGAGCGTCACGCCATTAAGCACGGCATAGAGGTAGAACAAAGCCGTTGCTGTTGCTGGCTGCAACTTGTCTATGCGCGCCGACAGGTAGAACACCAGTCCCAACTCAGCAATGGCCAAGACAAAGAACGTGATGCGTGAACTGAGGAATAAGGTCATCAGGGTCTCGTTGGTCAGCACCAGCAACGAAGTGATGGCTGTGACGAGCAATCCCAGGAACATCTTGCCGTAGACACGGCGCATGACACTAGCCACATAGCGGCTCAGTGACAATTCACTCTCGGCCTGAGCGGCCGTTGGGTAACCGTAGTTGTTGTAATAATAGTTATTTTCCATTTTATCTTGCAGAATAAAGTTTGCTCAAGAATATCTAGAAATTCTAGACTATTTAGAAAAACTAGATTTACCTAGGATATTGCAAAAAGCGTGCCAACCTATCCTGGATTATTCTTAGTCCTGCGTAGCGAAAATATCAAGGGGCTGTGCATCAGCGTGAGCGCAGCGGCGTCGACGCAGGATGTAGTCACTCCTACATTCAAGGAGAAGGAGCGAGCATTACGCTCAGGTGCAGGGCCTTGTGATTTGCAGTAGCAAGGACTATGAATAATCCAGGATATAATTACATGCGCTCAGGCACTTCCATGCCTAGCAGCCACACGGCACGCTTGATGATCTGGCCCACCGTGCGCGCGAGCTTCAGGCGGAACACGCGCACCTGCGCATCCTCCTCACGCAGAATGCTGTAGTCGTGATAGAACTGGTTGAACTCCTTGGCCAGGTCGTAGACATAATTGGCGATGAGGGCAGGGCTATAGTTCTTGCCGGCATCGGCCACTGTGGCGCTGAAGTCAATCAGTCGCTGAATCAGTGCCGTCTCCTTGTCATTGGGGGCCACGGTCGAAATGTCGGTGCCGTCAATGTCGTCCTGGCTCTTGCGCAAGATCGACTGAATGCGAGCATAGGTATACTGCAGGAACGGGCCCGTGTTGCCGTTGAAGTCGATTGACTCCTTGGGATTGAAGGTCATGTTCTTGCGCGGGTCGACCTTGAGGATAAAGTACTTCAATGCTCCCAAGCCAATCATGCGCAGCACATCGTCGCGCTCGGCCTCGGTGAGGTCCTTGAGGCTCTCGCGCTCGTCGCTCATCTGGCGGGCGGTGCCAATCATCTCGTCCATCAAGTCATCGGCATCGACAACGGTTCCTTCACGCGATTTCATCTTGCCCTCGGGCAGCTCGACCATGCCGTAGGAGAAGTGGATCAGGTCCTTGCCCCACTTGAAACCCAACTTGTCGAGCAGCAGCGACAACACCTGGAAGTGATAGTTCTGCT
>DEKO01000080.1:221-424 GCA_002353885.1 Porphyromonadaceae bacterium UBA2720 | reverse complement strand
AGCTTGGCCGTGCCGATGTCCTGTGTCATGTAAACCGATGTCCCATCGCTGCGCAACAGCAGCTTGTGGTCCAGACCATCGGCGGTAAGGTCAGCCCACACACTGCCATCCTCTTTGCGGTAGAAGAAGCCTTTTTCCAGACCTTCCATCACTTTCTCCTTGCCTTCGAGATAGGTGTTGCTCTCGTAGTAAATCTTGTCGAA
>DEKO01000080.1:0-181 GCA_002353885.1 Porphyromonadaceae bacterium UBA2720 | reverse complement strand
CGGCATAGACCCACTCGTTCATCGTCCGCCACAGTTTCCTGACTTCAGCATCACCTTCCTCCCATTTGCGAAGCATCTCGCGGGCCTCCTGCATCAGCGGGCTTTGCTTCTCGGCATCTTCTTGCGTGAGGCCTTTCTCAGCCATGAGTTGCTTGACCTCGGCCTTATAGTGCTTGTCAAA
>DEKO01000091.1:9741-16344 GCA_002353885.1 Porphyromonadaceae bacterium UBA2720 | reverse complement strand
CAACTGAATGCTGAGCCGAGAACCGACCTCGGCAAGAAGGCCGCCAAGGCTCTTCGCAAAGAGAACAAGATTCCTGTAGTGCTCAACGGTGGCAAGCTCGTTGAACTCAAGGACGGTAAGTATGAGGGTAACCTGCTCGCTGGCGAGAAGGTTGTTCCCGTGGGCCGCGATGGCAAGGCCATCATCACGACCGACCTGGTGGTGAACGCTGCCGATGTGCGCAAGCTCATCTACACTCCCGAGATCTTTGTGATCGACCTGACCTTTGACGGCCAGACCAAGAAGGCTGTGCTCAAGGACATCCAGTTCCACGCAGTGAACGACGCCATCATGCACATTGATCTGCTCGAGGTGTATGAGGACAAGCCCGTGACGATGGAGGTTCCCGTGCATGTCGAGGGCCACGCTGTCGGTGTGAAGGCCGGTGGTAAGCTCTTCCTGTCGATGAAGAAAGTGAAGGTTCGCAGTCTGTACAGCAAGATGCCCGAGACCATCATGGTCAACGTGAGCGATCTGCAGATTGGACACGCCATCAAGGTTCGCGACCTGCAGTTTGACGACTATGAGCTGGTCAGCGCCAAGGATCTGGTGATTTGCGGTGTCAAGGCCACTCGTGCATCGGCCAACGCTGCTGCCAGCGAGGAGGGCGAAGAGGCTGCCGAGTAATCAGCAATCATTCAACCCATCGGGCCGCGAATTTTTCACAACCTTGCGTGGTGGAAATTCGCGGCCAGTTTTTTAAATACAACTCACATGCATAGTCTGCTGAACAAGATTCTTGCCCTGTTCGGCAAGAAACAAGACGACACTGCACCTGTCGAAGCTGAGCAAATGAAATTTCTAGTCGTAGGCCTTGGCAATATTGGAGCCGAGTACCAAGGCACACGTCACAACATAGGCTTCACCGTGGTCGACGCACTAGTCCGCGAGGCTGGCGTGTCGTTCACCACCCAGCGTTATGGCGATGTGGCACAAATGCGTGTCAAGAATCAGCAACTGGTTGTTCTGAAGCCGTCAACCTATATGAACTTGAGCGGCGAGGCTGTCCGCTACTGGGCACAGAAGGAAAAGATTGCACTCGACCACATCCTGGTCGTTGTCGACGACATCGCCCTGCCCTTTGGCACCATCCGCCTGCGTGGCAAGGGGGCCGATGGTGGCCACAACGGACTGAAAAGCATCGACCAGCTGCTGGGAAGCCAACAATATGCACGATTGCGCTTCGGGGTGGGTAATGATTTTCCGCGTGGCGCCCAGATCGACTATGTGCTGGGGCATCCCACAGCCCAAGAGCTATCCATCTTGCCCGAGCGAGCCCAGATGGCCTGTGAGGCTATCAGGGCGTTCTGCCTCTCGGGATTGGACTTCGCCATGACCCATTATAACAACAAGGTCTAGAGTCTAACGTCTACCATCTAAAGTCTAAAGTCTAGAATCTAAAGTCTAACGTCTAACAAACATGTTATCATTTGCATGCGACTATATGGAGGGTGCCCACCCTGCCATCCTTCGGCGCCTGGCCGAAATCAATCTTGACAAGAACACGGGCTATGGTCTGGACCCCTATAGCAATCAGGCTCGACAACTCATTCGCCAAGCCTGTGGCAATGACCAAGCCGATGTGCATCTGCTGGTAGGAGGCACACAGACCAACACCATCATCATCGATGCCATGCTGCGGCACAACGAGGGCATCCTGGCAGCCAACAGCGGCCACATCAATGTGCATGAGGCTGGCGCCATCGAGGCGTGCGGCCACAAGGTCATTGGCATGCCCGCACAGCTGGGCAAGGTCGACATCGACGCACTGGAGCGCCACCTGGCCACCGTCACTGCCGAGTTCAACGCTGTGGGCTGGGAACACTATGTGATACCGCGCGCGCTCTACATCTCGCTACCCACCGAGTTTGGCACACTCTACACCCTGGCCGAGCTGCGCAGGTTGCGTGCGTTGTGCGACCAGTATGACCTCTATCTGTTTGTCGATGGTGCCCGCCTGGGCTATGGCCTGATGTCTCCGTCATGCGACGTGACACTGCAAGACCTTGCCAAACTGGTGGATGTGTTCTACATCGGTGGCACCAAAGTCGGAGCCCTCTTTGGCGAAGCTGTGGTTGTCACCAATCCAGCTATCCGACTCACCCGTGGCCTGATTAAGAGCCATGGCGCACTGTTGGCCAAAGGGTGGCTGCTAGGCGTGCAATTTGCCACACTGATGAGCGATGGACTGTACTGGGACATTGCTCGCAATGCTGTCGACCAAGCCATGCGTCTGCGCCAAGGCATGGTGGACAAGGGGTATGAGCTCTATATCGACTCGCCTACCAACCAGCAATTCTTTGTCCTGCCCAACGACCATGTGGCAGCACTGCAACAGAGTGTAGGCATCGACATCATCGAGGCAGCCGACGACCGCCACACCGTCATCCGCCTGTGCACCAGCTGGGCCACAACTTCACAGCAGATTGACCAACTGCTGGCCAACATCTAACATCGTACGAACTGCTCGACAATGACCTACGACAATAGCACAATACGACGTCAAGACCGGCTGCTGGACCAGGAGCGGGCCGATGAGCTGCTGCGCACGTCCGAGTATGGCACCCTGTCGATGGCCGACAACGACGGTACGCCTTATGGCATCCCCATCAACTTTGTGTGGGATGGTGCCGAGTCGGTCTATCTGCATTGTGCCCCCGAGGGACGCAAACTGCGGGTCCTTGCCAAGAACCCGCAGGTGTCGTTCAGCATCGTGGGACGCGTTCATCTGCTGCCCAACAAGTTCACTACTGAGTATGAAAGCGTCATCCTCACCGGGCGCGCCGTCCTTGACCTGGATGCCGACGAGCGCATGAAGGCTCTGAAGCTCTTGCTGGCCAAGTTGTCGCCCGATGACATGGAGGTGGGGCTCCGCTATGCCGAGAAGTCGTTTGGTCGGACAGCCATCATCCGCCTCGACATCACCCACTACTCGGGCAAGAGCAAGGTGGTGAGAACTTTCTAGAAATTCACACCGATGTTGATGGTGAATGTGCCTGTGTGGGTGTCATCAAAGTCATCCTGTCCCACATTGGCCAGTCCCACGTCATAGCTCAGGTCGGCATATCCGATGCCATAGCCCACACCCAGCCCAAGCTTCAACCCACCATCGAAGCGCTTGAAGCATCCATCGCTGTAGGAGCTGAATGCCTTGCGGTCGCCATAGTCCTTGATGCTACCTCCCACCCCACATGCCAGATAACCACCGGCATAAGGCTCAATCGACAGCCCGTTATAGGTGTAATGTTTGTACTTGAGCAGCAATGGCAGTTCAAGATAGTTCAGGTCGTAGGAGAACTTGGTGCGCCCATTGCTGGTGACGATGTTATCGCTCTTGCCACCTTTCTGCGTATAATACAAACCCGACTCGACAAATAGCGGAGCAGTGCGGCTGAGCTGTGTGCCGATGACAAAACCCAGATTCAGCCCCGTCTTCATGCCATTGCCGTTGAGAGCGGGCGCATCGCTGCGCACGTTGCTCACGTTCAGTCCCAGCCTCAGTCCGTAGTAAGTGCTCCGCCATTGCCATGGATTGAAGCCATGGTCGCGTGGCGGCCGAGAGTCGCGTGCCACGACGACTCGCGTCCTGGGCGGATAACCATGATATCCCTGTGCCGCCACGCCCAGTGCCAGCACACTCACCATCAGTGCAGTAATCATCCTTTTCATAATCAACGAGAGTTATAAGGTTAAACCCCAATCGGTCATCGGGTCATAAACAAGCTCCTCCCCTGCCCTCTTTTGTTACAGATGAGCAAGGGAGGAGCAGTTATCGCTTTGACTCAAGCAAGGGCTCCTCGTTTAACCCCTTGTGTGCCATCAATCGACCAATGGGCCGAATTTCTCGTCATATCTCAGTTATCAGGCCGACTCGGGTCAGCGCAACAAGTTGCCCTCGCCCTTCTTCGCCTTCGCCTCAAAGGGAAGGTCGCCCTGTTCTTCGGCCTTGATGATGACCTTCATCCCCTCGCGTGCATAGTTGTCGTGCAAGTGATCCAAGTCGCGGTCACGCAGACGGATGCACCCCTCACTGTCGCGACCGGGCATCTTGTCCTCGTTGTTGGTACTGCCATGGATGCCTATACCCGAGAAGGGAGTCTCCAATCTCAAGAACCAATGCCCATAAGAAAGGATTTCGCCTCGGCCGTCACCGAAGTCATGGCACCAGGTGCTGGCGTCCTGTATCTGCTTGATCTGGAAGGGTTCGCCGGGCTCTGACTCGGGAGTCTTCATGTCGCCCGAGCCTTCCTTCTGCCCCTTGTTCCGGCTCAAGCACACCGGGTAACGTGCCACGAGCGTGGTGTCACCACCCAGGTCTGTATAGACGCTGAGCTGCAGGTTCTTCTTTGAGATAACGATAAACGTGCGGTCCAGATCCATGTTGCCGCTATAGAAGACGCGTGCCGTGTCGGGCCGGTAGGTCACCCTGCCATTGGCATCAACAACTTCGGCCCCTGTCTGCTCTTGTGCCGCCGGCACTTGCTGGTCATTGTTCTGTTCTTCCTTCGATCCGCCGCACGCGACCAGGCACAATGCGGCCCATGCGATTGTTGCTTTAGCTAAAATGTTCATATGTTTAGTTTTTAGTTGTTAGACCGTGCGCTGCGCGGGTAGAGCGCTGCTCGGGTAGTGGGCAGTAGGGACGGCACTCCTGTGCCGTCCGCCTCCGGGCAGCATTCTACTACATTACCATTTGTCGAGGCGGACGCCGCGGGAGCGCCGTCCCTACCTGTTCGCTATAAACTAGAAACTAACGTCTACAGTCGTGATAACAGCTGCAAAGGTACAAATTTGTTTTCAGTTGATGGTTTTTTAGGCGCAATAACTGCGTGGCTACAACTAAAAACTAAAGCCCAAAGTCTAAAGTCTAAAAAAAATCACTACCTTTGTACCTCAATTAATCCAAACAATGAACATCAGCAAAGCATTTGANNCCTTTACCCCTTACCCTTTACCCCTCAAGTTACTGAAGGACGCATGCGTCCTTCAGTAACTTGAATTATAAGTAGGTTACGTAAGCGTGCCGCTTGGATATGTACAGGTCATACCCGTTGTATCGCACATAGTAGAAGTCGCCAGCTTCACCCAGATACTCAAGGTATTCACCCTTGTAGGGATAGATGCTGTGACCACGGCTGTCGCTCAAGATATTGTAACTATTGATTTCGGGCGTGAATCTGAGTCGCACATGCACGCCATCGACCACGACATAGGGAGTGCCCGAACCCATCTGTGCTGCCGCCTTGGCTTTCTCGGCCTTGAGGGCTGCCTTGGCTGCCTTCGCTTCCTTCTCGGCTTGCTCCTTGGCGGCCTCGATATCGGCCAGTGAGAGTTTGGTCAAGCTCCATGTGAAGTTTGAGGTCTGACCTCCTGGTGCAGTATACGTGCCCTCGATGACATTGCCGGCCTTGATGGTTCCGCTGAATTTGCCGCCTTTCTGGCCCTTGTTATACTCGTTGATGGTAACCGTCCCATCGTCGTGGATGACACCCTGCAGGTCGTAGAGCGACGCCTTGCCCCCATAGCCATAGTGCCCGCTGATGTCGTTGGCGTTGACATCAACCGATCCGCTGACTGTTGTGCTTCCGCTGGTGCCGCTGATGCGATAGCTGCCGACCTCGACCTTAGACGGCTCAGAAACCTCGGTGGTGAGATCGTCACTGCCTGAGTTGCCGAAGGGCAGCTTGCCGTTGAGGTACAAGTATGCAAACAATCCACCCAAGCCCAACACCAATGCGGCCAACACGCCGATGAGCACATTGCGTGTAGTGTTGCTCGAAGGTTGCTCGACATAAATGGGTTCTTGCTGATACTCGGTCTGCTGATAGCCCTGGCCTTGCTGATATGGTTGCCCTGGCTGCTGATAGCCTGGCTGTTGATGAACCTGTCCAGGCTGCTGATAGCCCTGACCTTGCTGATATGGCTGCTCCGGTTGTTGATAGCCTGGCTGCTGATAGCCTGGCTGTTGATAGACCTGCTCGGGCTGCTGATTAGGTTGTTCAGGCTGCTGATAGCCCTGCTCAGGCTGATAGGGCTGTTCGGCGCCACCTTGTGTTTGCCAAGGCAGCGTGCCATCTTGCTGAGGCATTGCCTGCTGTGGCACTGACACAGGCTGCTGATCCAGAGTGAGCTGCAACTCAAATGGCTCACCACAACGCGGACACATGCAAGTCACCATCCCCTGTGCGCCCACATCGGGATAGTTGAACTTGAATCTACATTTTGGGCATTGAATATCCATAAGCTAAGTTTTTAGTTTTTAGTTCTTAGTTTTCAGTTCTTAGTAGGGACGCGGCGAGCCGCGTGATCAGCCAGGCTAGATGTATTCAATGGCCTATCGGCCAGAAATTAAATGAAAATTTGTGCAAATGAGCGCAATGATGCTTGCATCAATTGCCGAGTACAGCCAAATATATCCAAAATTTAGGATGAATATTAAATAACAATCTATTTTATTTCCCCGCGCAGCGAGCTAAGATTTTCTTTAAAGATTTTCATTAGATTTCCCACGCGTCAGCGTGGTTAACAACCAGCCGAGCTGTAATCAATATTACCGTTTGTCGA
>DEKO01000091.1:0-9659 GCA_002353885.1 Porphyromonadaceae bacterium UBA2720 | reverse complement strand
GCCATGGCGCGTCCCTACCGCCTTGCTTCTTGCTTAAAGCAATTCAGGTCTGTACTCAAAGTGCATGGTGTCGAAGTGGTACCATCGCCCGCCCCAGATGAAGCCATGCTTCTCAAAGACGCCAACAATCTCGAGCGGTATGCGATTTTTATAACCAATCTTGTCAAGTTCTCCCTTGCCGGGATTGGCCCATTGCCAATAGTCTGAGTTGGCGACATTGATGTCGATGGTCATGCCATAGCTGTGGGCGCTGAGCCGGTTGGCACCACGCACCTTCCGCCAGTAGAAGGTTGACGACTTGGCGAAGTATTTGCTCCACTCGGGGTGCGACTTCAGTTCACGTTCCACTGCTTCGAGTTGCTTGTTGGCACCATTGATGCGTGTGAACTGGAGTGTCTGCCCGAACCAACGGACATCAACTAGGTTTTTGGCAACTTCGCTGGCATTGTGACCATACATGGCCTTATACAGAGCTTCGCAACGTCCGCGTCCAGGGTCGCTCAGATAATCGGGCCGGGTCACCGACGTGTCGTAGGGCATGGCAAACATGTCCTCAACATCACAGTCATCAAGCAGCTCGACAAACGACTTCGGCTTGCCGTCATCGTAGGGGACAGTCTCGCCTGCTATGACCATCTGATTGTCAACATAGCGCATGTCCATGTCAGGATAGGCCGCGATGAGCCGCCTGGCCCCTTCGGGCACAGTGTCGGCAGCCATGTCGCCCTTTGCTTCGGTCTGGTCCGGCACGGCTGCTGGTGTCTGTTGGTCTGAACTTGGCTGAGTGGCTTCAGGCTTGCAGCCCACAAGCAGCATCACAGCACACACAACCTGTATCAGGCAGAATGGAAATACTCCTGATCTACGCATCACTCATGCTTCTTAATAAAATCGATATTGTAGACCTCGACGCGGTTCAGTTCGTGTGTGACATTGGCCTTGAGGGGCTGATACCAGTCATAGTGACAATAGAATTCCATCAAGTCGTTGCTTTTGAAGCGATAGTTGTGCTTGGCAAAGATGGCGTTGCGCAGATAGCGCAATGTCGCGGAGTCAATGCCCCAGATGTCATTCTCGGTCAGCCGAACGTCCGACAACACATGGGCCCACTTCTCAATCACCTTATGACTGCGTGGCTCGGCAATAATCATGCGCCGCAGGTCATCGATGGTCTCAAGTTTGCTAGCGGCAGCCTGGACAGCCATTTCGGGCTGGTTGTTGACTTGTGTCGAGGAGTCGGTGCTTCGCTTGGTGAATCCACCACCCACCAGCAACACCGCTCCTGCAATGACCAACGCAACAATCAGCGCCACCAACACCCACACCAGCGGCGACGTACCACCCGATTTCACCACCACGACCTGCGGCTGCTGAGCCTGCCGAGGTGGCATTGGTAGGGGTTGTTGCGGCATGGCCGTGCCATGCGCCTCAAATGGGTTGCCGCAACGCGGACACACACAACCGACAACACCACCGGTGGCTGGGACATCTAACTCACATTGGCAACGAGGACATCTCACAATCATATTCGTCAATAACTAGGATTTAAGTTTCTAAAGTAGTAGGGCAGTAAAGTTGTGGGGTAATAAAGCCAATACATGACCATCTCCTCAACAACAGTTGCCGCCGTGGCAAAAGTCTCAACGTCTTGCGCAACAGGGAGTTGCTCATCAGCGCCGGTCGAGTTGTTTCGTTGGCTCAAAAGCCACACAAATCCCGCAATGGCTATAGGCATCAAACCGGCTGTGCTGATGCATCATATCATTTTCTAGAACCCGAAGTGCTCAAAGGACGAGTATCAAGCATAGCGCTTCTGTTTTCATCATGTCTCGTAGCGGGAAAATAATTCCCTATTGACTGCAAATTTACGAACTTTTTTTGAAATTGAAAACAGTTTTTCAAAAAATGTGAACGAGAGATGGAGCAATTTGTTAGGCAGCAGGCTGAGTGCGACGGGGACTGCCCCCCCGTAAAACTAGAGACCCCAGCGGGGCTGGAGTCTCTAGCACTGTTGGTCTTGGGGATTCTGAAGTGGGGCTGGCCGCAAAAACAGGTCCTTAGCCTCTAACCTTCAAACCCACAATGTGATTGTCACTTGACGACGACGTTGAGCTGCGCTCTAGTTCGTTCACGTTCAGCAGAATTTGAGCGAGCTCAATTCTGCGCTCACTTAATCACGACGTTGAGCTGCGCTCTAGTTCGTTCACGTTCGGCAGAATTTGAGCGAGCTCAATTCTGCGCTCACTTAATCACGAACTTTTTGCCGTTCTGGATATAGATGCCTGCGGGCAGGTTGTCGGCATTCATCTTCTGGCCCATGATGTTGTAGACAGGAGCATTGACATCAAGCTCGGCCTTGACGCTCTCGATAGCACTGTAACCGGGCAATTCCCAATAGACGATATTGGACTTGTTGGCCACGGGAGCCTTGCGGGGCGCGCCCAGGGTTTCGGGCACATCGACAGTGTAGGTGACCTGGATGCCGATGCGACGGGTGAAGAACGGCTCATAACCCTCGGCATTGGTGCGGTGGAAGTTGACGTAGCCTTTGTGGAAGTCTACTCCGGCAGCATAGACCGAGTATGGAATCTCGGTGGCGTCTTCGGTCAGATCGTAGAAGTAGTCGTCCTGAACAAAGGTGTAGAGTTGGTCATCGTCGGTGTAGATGCTGTAGCTAAGCAGTGTCGGGTCGAGCAGGTTGCCCTCAACATCGGTGATGGGCAGTGTGAAGTCGAGCGCACTGTATCCGCTCTCGTCGCCACAGTCATACCATGCATCGTCGGCGAGTACAGGATCGGCAGGCACAGCCGGCAACATGCTGAGCACCTCGCCATAGGTGTTGAACTCGATGGCGTTGGCCCACGACTGGTCATCGCTCCACATGCCGATGATGCCGACACTGGTATAGTTCTCGGGGAATGGTGCGTTGAGGTCTCCCTCGCTGTCGAGCAGATAGATCTTGTCTCCCTCAATCTTGTAGCAGATTTCGGTGACATCCTGATCCATCTCATATTCCAGCCAGTACTCTGGCTCTCCGGTCTCAGCATTGATGTCCTGGTAGATGTAGGTCGAGCCCCACATCATCTGCACACCATAGCCATCTTCGGGATACCAGTGGATGTACTGCCCTGTGGGGATGGTGATGATGCCAGTGGCCTCGTCGTAGGTGCCCTCGACCCAGGCGCCAACATAGTCGTACCACATCATGGCGTTCTGCACATAGACCTTGCCGGGCTCGGGCGAGAACACAACATTGATTTTGCCCTCCTGCACCTGACTGCCCAGGCCAAAGACGGTGTAGAAGATGCAGCCTCCCGTGCGCTGGAATGTCATCAGCTCGCCCTCAGGTTGATCAAGGATGAGTGTGGGCGTCACAACTTCGGTTCCCCCGTCGGTGAAGACGGTGTTCCAGTCCATGAAGCCTCCCCAGTCATTGTTGTCGCTCCAGTGGCAAGCCAGACCTGTGCCCAGATAGGCGTCAAAGACCGTTTCGTCGGTGCTTGTGGGGGCAGTGGTGCCGTCGAGCGAGTAGGTGCCGTTCTGCAGGTCGATGGTGTAGGTGGCCTCAGTCACACTCTCATCGATGTCGAGCGCGAAGTATTGCTCATCGTCGACATAGAGTGCCCCCCAGCTCAGGACGACATCGGCATTGTAGCTGGCGTCATAGTAGACCGACTGCCCAAGTGGGACAACCAGTTTGTCGCCCTCGATGGTTCCGACAACCCACGAGTGCCCAAAGTAGCTACCTGAGTTGTAGAGGATGTCACGGATATAGACCGTGGTGCCATCGTCGTCGAAGACAAAGCGTGTGGTGCCAGACTGGTCGCTGACATGCACCTGGCCGTTGTAGACAAAGTCGGCGCGTCCGGTGCGCGTTAGTTCCTTGACCGTGCCTTCGGGCTCGTCGGTGATGGGGGCCTTACGGGCCTGCATGGCTTGCTGCTTGGTCACCACATTCTCTTTGTTAAGTTTAAATCTGCTTATCTTTCGGACACTGGTGTTGAGCTGCCCAGCTGCAGAAGCAGTGATTGCTGCTGCCAGCAGAATCGTGAGTAAAGATAGTTTCTTCATAAATCATTAACGTTTTAGGTGAATATGTTATGGGTTTAAATTTGGCAACAAAGTTAGCGATTATTTATCTCAACTGCAATTATTTATGATAAAAAAGATGTTTTTTGTTTGTTTATTGCACTTATATTGGTCGTAATGCGTTAGCGACTGACAAAAACAAGAGGCCCCGACTGGAGCCTCTTGCTTTAGATGAGTTGGTAGTCAAACTTACTTGACAATGACGTTGAGCTGCGCTCTAGTTCGTTCACGTTCGGCAGAATTTGAGCGAGCTCAATTCTGCGCTCACTTAATCACGAACTTCTTGCCATTCTGGATATAGACACCAGCGGGCAGGTTGTTGGCGTTCATCTTCTGGCCCATGATGTTGTAGACAGGAGCATTGACATCGAGCTCAGCCTTCACGCTCTCGATAGCAGTGTTGGGCAGCTCATAGTAGACAATGTTAGACTTGTTGACAACGGGAGCCTTCTTGGGTGCGCCCTCGGTCTCAGGAACATCGACAGTGTAGATGGCCTGCACACCAATGCGGCGGGTGAACATAGGCTCGAAGCCCTCGGCGTTGGTGCGATAGAAGTAGACATAGCCCTTGTGGAAGTCAACACCGCTCGCATACAACCAGTAGGGAACCTCGGTGATGGGCTCAGTCAGGTCGTCATAGGTGTAGACGGCAGGATCGAAGGTGAAGATCTGGTCGTCGTCGGTGAAGATGCTGTAGCTCAGGCACTCGGGATCAATCATGTTGCCATCAACGTCGGTGGTGGGCAGTTTGAAGTCGAATGTGCTGTAGCCGCCCTCGTTGCCGCAGTCATACCAGGGCTCCTCGGGCAGAGTGGGATCGGCAGGAATAGCAGGAACAGCGTGCACAATCTGGCCCTTAACGCCAAACTCAAGAGCGCCAGCCCAAGTCTGGTCATCGTTGTACATAGCGTACAGACCGGTAGCGTTGTAGTTCTCGGGGAACTCAGCGTTGATGTCACCCTCGCTGCCCTGCAGCTCGATGACGTCGTCGCCAATCATGAAGTAGATGTTCTCGGCTTCCTCGTCAAGTTCGGTGCCCAGGTAGTAGCCTTCCTCACCGTTCTCGTCGACATCCTGATAGACGTAGGTCGAGCCCCACATCAGCTGCACGCCATACTCGCTCTCCTCGTCCCAGCTCAGATACTGGCCCACAGGGATGGTAATCAGACCGGTCATCCAGTCGTAGGTACCCTCAACCCAAGTGTTGTTGCCATCGAGCCACCACATGGGGTTCTGGATGTAGACCTTGCCGTCGAGAGCGCCATCGGTCTTGCCGAAGACAACATTCATCTTGCCGTCGACCTCGGTCTCGCCCAGACCAAAGATGCTGCTGTAGATGCAAGCGCCGGCGCGATAGTAGGTGTAGAGGTCACCCTCGGGCTGCTCGGTAATCAAAGTGGGAGCTGCGGGGGGAACGACAGGGTTGCTCAGCACCTGCGTGAAGTTGCAGAAGCCGCTCCAGCTGCCGTCATCGGTCCAGGTGGCCGACAGACCAGTGCCCAGATAGTACTCATTGGCCGACGAGTCGTCGCTGGTGGGAGCTACACCGCCCTGCATGGTCAGGCTGCCATCCTCGCCTAGGAGATAGGTGACCTCGGTCACGCTCTCGTCGGCAACAAATGCAAATTTCTCATCCTCGGTGAGCACAACCTCACCCCAAGTCAGCACGACATCGGCCTGGTACTGATCGCTCCAGTAGATCGACTGGCCCATAGGGATGGTCAGGGTGTTGCCTTCCAGCGTACCCTGAACCCAATTGTTGCCAAAGTTGCTACCCGAATTGTAGAGGATGTTGCGCACATACACTGTCGTGCCGTCCTCGGCAAACACGACGCGGGTGTTGCCCGACATCTCGGCGCCATACAGATAGCCACTGCTGGCATAATCGGCACGGCCGGTGGTGGTGTAGTTGTAGGCTTGGCCCTCGGGCTGCTCGTTGATTACACGAGCGGGAGTCTTCTTAGCGGCCTGGATGTCCTTCTTGGTCATCACTTGCTCCTTGACGATCTTCTTGTCAAGGTTGCGGACATGTGCTTTGAACTGTCCGGCTGCAGAAGCCGATGCGGCCACTGCGAGTGCAACGAAAAGTACTGATAACTTTTTCATAAGCAATGTTAATTGAGTGAATAAAATAGTTGATGAATGGATTAATTAGTTGGATGATTAATACGATTCGCCAACAAAGGTAGAAATTTTTCTTCAAATAACAAAATTCTATTCGTAAAAAGTTTGCAATTTCTGCTATTTTTTGGTTTTTCCTATCAAATTGCCATAAAAATTTGGCGCTAGACTCACTCAAGCCTAGCGCCAGATTGCATTTTGTTAAACATTTGCCGCAATAAATTATCAGCCGCGAATTACAGGGGTCACTTTACTTCCCAAGTGTCACCAGCCATGACCACATCGCGCAGGCAGGTGAATCCATGTTTGGCCTTGACCTGCTCGACCTGCTCGGCCACGGCAGTCTCGTAAGTTGGGGCCTCGACATCGCGGATGACACCCACAGCCACGGGCAGGTCGGTGCCGTCCATCATGGCCAGCATCTGGTGTACAAACGACTGCTCGCAGTGAGCATCGTGAACCAGCACATCGTCGAGTGTGTAGCCGTCCTCGCCGATGGTCACAGCCTTGAGGCCGAAGCCGTCCTGGACGATGCCACGGTTCTTGTCTCGGCCGAAGATCATCTTCTCGCCGTGCACCAAGTGAATGGTGCGGTCGGGGCGCACCTCACGGTCGGTGATGTTGCTGTGGATTCCGTTGTTGAAGATCATGCAGTTGACCAGTATCTCGACCACCGAGCAGCCCTTGTGGCGGGCGGCGGCCTCCATGACCTCCTGGCTGGTGCCCAACTCGACATCGATGCTGCGGGCAAAGAATGTGCCACGAGCGCCGAAGGTCAACTCGGCGGGATTGAACGGATCCTCGGTCGTGCCATAGGGCGACGATTTGCTCTTGAAGCCGCGTGCACTGGTGGGTGAGAACTGTCCCTTGGTCAACCCATAGATGCGGTTGTTCAACAGCAGCAGATTGACATCCAGGTTGCGGCGCACCTCGTGAATGAAGTGGTTGCCACCGATGGCCAGACAGTCGCCATCGCCTGCCACTTGCCACACGGTCATGTCGGGATTGGCGGTCTTGAAGCCTGTTGCAACAGCACCACCACGACCATGGATGGTGTGGAAGGCGTATGTGTTGGTGTAGTAGGGCAGACGCGAGCTACAGCCGATGCCCGAGATCACGGCAGTCTTCTCGGACGGGATGCCCAGTGCGGCCATGGCCTTGAGCAGCACGTTGAACACGGCGTGGTCGCCACAACCCGGGCACCAGCGGATGGGCTGGTTGTTCTTGTAGTCGAGTGGCTTGTAGGCCTTCGGGGCCTCTGTGTTTGTATTCTGTTCCATTACAATTCCTCCTCCATCATGATGTTTTTCACTCCGTCAACAATCTCTTGTACCATGAACGGTTGGCCTTGCACCTTATTAATATGGCAGATGTTCAGGTTAGGCACCTTGCTCTGCAGGTAACTTGCCATTTGTCCTGTGTTCAACTCGGCGACAATCACCGTCTTGAAGCGGCTCAGCAACTCGGCCGTGTTCTTGGGCAGCGGGTTGATGTAGCGCAGGTGGGTCATCGCAATCTTGAAGCCCTCGCTGTTCAGGCGGTTAACCGCATCAAGGATGTGCCCGTAGGTGCTGCCCCAACCCAGGATGATGGTGTCGGCAGTGGGGTCGCCCTTGAGTTTGAGTTCGGGGATATAGTTGGCAATGTTTGCAATCTTCATGCGACGTGTCTCGACCATGTGTGCATGGTTGATGGGGTCGTTGCTCAAGATGCCTGTGTTGTAGTCCTTCTCCAGTCCGCCGACCACGTGCTCCAGCCCGGGAGTCCCGGGGATAGCCCAGTAGCGTATGCCCAGCGCGTTGCGCATGAAGGGTGTCCATGTGGGCTTGAGTGCCTCGGGCACATAATTGGGCTTGATGACGGGA
Organism: Porphyromonadaceae bacterium UBA2720; assembly: GCA_002353885.1. Lineage (GTDB taxonomy): Bacteria > Bacteroidota > Bacteroidia > Bacteroidales > Muribaculaceae > Sodaliphilus. The sequence goes on along the minus strand of DEKO01000091.1, from coordinate 1,584 downwards.
TACTCACCCTCCTCGGGTATGCGCCATGCCGACGATCCGTTGGCAATGAAGGCATCGGTGAGCAGGATGACCGGTGTCATGTGCTCGATGGCGATGCGGGCCGCCTGGAAGGCCATCTTGAAGCAGTCGGTGGGCGATGCTGCGGCGAGCACCACCAGCGGACTCTCACCGCTGCGACCATAGAGTGCCTGCTGGAGGTCGGTCTGCTCGGTCTTGGTGGGCAGTCCGGTCGATGGGCCGCCACGCTGCACATCGACCAGCACCAGTGGCAGCTCGGCCATGACAGCCAGACCCAGTCCCTCGCTCTTCAGGGCCAAACCGGGTCCTGATGTGGTGGTCACAGCCAGATGTCCGGCAAACGCCGCGCCGATGGCAGCGCAGATGCCACCAATCTCATCCTCCATCTGTATGGCCTTGACACCCAAGTCACGGCGCTTGGCCAACTCATGCAGGATGTCGGTTGCGGGAGTGATAGGATAGGAGCCCAGGAACAGCGGGCGACCGCTCATCTCCGAAGCCTTGATGAGACCCCAGGCGGTTGCCTTGTTGCCCGTGACATCGGTGTAGGTGCCCGGCCGCACGTCGTCGCTCTGGATGCGATAGGTCGACACGGTGGCGTGGATGTTGTGGCCGTAGTTATATCCTCCCTTGATGACCAACTCGTTGGCCTCATAGACAGCGGGTTTGTCGGCAAACTTGGCCTTGAGGAACTTGAGCGGTGCCTCCATGGGTCGGTTGAAGAGCCAGCACACGAGTCCCAGTGCGAACATGTTGCGGCACTTGAGCTGTGCCTTGAGGTCCATACCCGTATCCTTGAGCGCTTCCTTGACCATGGTGGTGATGGGCGCCTCAATGACCTGAGCTGTCATTCCGAGTTCTTCATAGGGCTCGGTGGTCGTGTAGAGCGCCTTGTCGAGTCCCGCCTGTGTGAAGGTGTCAATGTCGACAATAGCTGCACCATTCTTGCGCAGATATTGCGCATTCTGCTTGAGTGCTGCGGGGTTCATGGCCACCAGCACGTCGCACTCGTCGCCGGGTGTGTGTACGCCGTGACCGATGTGCACTTGGAAACCCGACACGCCACCGAGCGAGCCTTGCGGTGCTCTGACCTCGGCAGGATAGTCGGGGAATGTGGAGATGCGGTCGCCCAGACCTGCGCTCACATTCGAGAAGATGTTGCCAGCCAGCTGCATTCCATCGCCGCTGTCGCCCGAGAAGCGCACCACGATGCTCTGTCTGAACTGGACTTTTGCTTTTTCTGCCATTTGTTATTTTTTGGTTTTTGTCAGTTATATGCTTTGATAAATCGTCGGCAAAAGTACAACTTATTTTCTTGTTGCACAAACTTTTTACTCATTTTCCAGCGTGGCGCCGCATTGGCATTTTTGCCCATTTGACAACAATTCGGGTCAAAGGCTTTCAATTGTTTTTCGGCATTGAGCCAAAGTCACCAAAGCGACATCATTTTACCAAAAAACAGGGCAAAAAAAATTGTGCTATTCCCATTGGCGGAATTGATGTTGACTTTTTTCATGCACATCACGCAGATTGCTGCGCGCTTTGCGCAATGTTGGGTCGAGTGAT
>DEKO01000185.1:14420-17618 GCA_002353885.1 Porphyromonadaceae bacterium UBA2720 | reverse complement strand
TAACCAACTGAGCTATTGAGGCAGTCTCTGCACCCCCTTTTGGGAAATGCGGTGCAAAGATACGGCGACTTTTTGGACTGACCAAATTTTTTCAAGAAAAAAATTACTTTTCGGCCGTTTTTTCCGGAAGAAGGGCCCCACAAGGCAGAATCAGCATCTAAAAGATCAGCCGAACATCCAGTAGTGGTATTCATCGAGCACAAGCACCATGCGGGTGCCCACCTCGCGCACCACGCTGTAGTGTGTACCCTCCATCGAAGTCCAACGGAAGTACAACTCCAAGCCCTGGTCGGTGTTCATAATGCACATGATTTCGGGCAGATGCTCGCTGAACAGGCCGTCAACATCGCTTTCGAACATATTGAGGTTGCTCAAGTCACGGTTGTAGCCCGTCTCGCTATAGTCTTCATACTCGTAGGCCGACGCGACGGTGCCCTCGGCAACGCACACAGTGGCAAACAGGGCGCTCTTAGGTCCCACCAGTAGCACCTGATAGTAGTCGCGGTTGCCCACCTCGGTAGGCAGTGTTGCCAGCCATTGCGAGCGCATGATGGCATACTTCATACCATAGTGCGCCAGGATGATCTGCATGGCACTGCGGTCAACGGTGCGCACCGGCTCGGGACTGAGCCAACGGCTGAACTGCAACGGCTGGTGAGTGGTGAGGAAGTTGCGCGTCACCGCCACAGGCACTGCATTGCCATCGGTGTAACCGCGGAACATCTTAGCCACCACCTTAGGGTCTTTGAGTTTGAACTCTCGCACGCTCTGCCACAGAGTGTCACCATCCAGCGATGAAAAGATGCGATCGTCACCCGCAAACCGGATTTCATTGACATGGGGCTTGAACACCATGTGGGTGTACTTGCTGCCCGGGGGATAATAACTTTCGCGCCAACCGATGAACTCATTCTTGGCCTTCTCCATGCCGGAGATAAAGATGGGTGGCTCATGCAACGTGATGTCGCCTGCGGGCAGCGGCCATCGGTTTGCTATGTATTCAGTCATCGACCAGAGTTCGCTATGGTCCAGCGACTCGATCACCGATGTGTTGACGGTGATGGGTGCCATGTTCTTGCCCACTGAATAGGCCTTGAAGATGCGCCCCGCAGTCGGGCGGCTCTCGGTTGAGATGATCAAGTCGTCGATGCCGTCGCCGTCGACATCGGTTTGGGCATAGTACATGTAGGCTGTGTGGCCCGCATCCTCTACCAGGATGTCGCCCAAGTGGTTCCACACCATGCGATTTTGCTCGTCTTCGGTCATTGCCCAGCAGCTAATCGCTGCAATCATCAGGACTAATGCTGCAATTGTTCGTTTCATAGCCTAATTGTTTTAGTATTAGTGAGAATTATTGTTGCAAATGTAGAAATTATTTTAGACTTCTGCAAAGATTGTGCCCACGAAATCTCAAAAAATGATAAAAACGGCACAGTATGCCGCTCGTTTGGGCAATTTATAGTAAATTCGCAAGTTCAAAACAAACGTAATCAATCACAGCAATGAAAAGATACATCACCCTGCTGGCGGCAGTCACACTGGCCGTGACGCTCATCATCCCCACCGTCATGGCCGATGAACGAAAGGACAACTCGGGAGCCGCCATAGCACGAAACCTGGACATCTTCAACTCAATCTACAAGGAGCTGAACACGTTCTATGTCGACACCATCGACGCACAGAAGTCAATTGAGACCGCCATCAACGCCATGCTTGACGACATCGACCCCTACACCGAATATATTCCCGCCAAGAGCCAAGACGACTTCCTGGTCATCAGCACAGGCCAGTATGGCGGCATTGGGTCATACATCCAGCAACGCACCACGGGCAAGAAGGGTGTCTACATCAGCGGCCCCTACAAGGACAGTCCGGCAGCCAAGGCTGGCTTGCGCGCAGGCGACCGCATCACAGCCATCGATGGTGTCGATGTCACCGGATGGTCGAGCGACAGCGTGAGCAGCCACCTCAAGGGACAGGCCAACACCACTGTGACGGTGCAAGTGGTACGCCCCTACGACGATGACAGCGTCAAAACCTTTGTCATCAAGCGTGAGAACATCAAGCTCGACCCCGTGCCCTATTATGGCATCGTGCATGACAACCTGGGATACATCAGCCTGACCACCTTCAACGAGCACTCGGCGCAGCAAGTCAAGGACGCTGTGATTGAACTCAAGAAGAATGCGGCAGTCAAGGCCATCGTGCTCGACTTGCGCGGCAATGGCGGTGGACTGATGGAGAGCGCTGTGCAGATTGTCGGCCTGTTTGTGCCCAAGGGGACAACTGTGCTCACCACCCGTGGTCGAGACAAGGCCAGCGAGAAGGTCTACAAGACCACTCAAGAGCCCATCGACACCAAGACGCCACTGGCCGTGCTCATCGATGGAGGCAGCGCCTCGTCTAGCGAGATCACGGCTGGTGCCCTGCAGGACCTGGACCGAGCTGTCATCTTCGGCTCACGATCCTATGGCAAAGGCTTGGTGCAGACCACACGTCCATTGCCCTTCGATGGCATCCTCAAGGTCACCGTGTCGAAGTATTACATCCCCAGCGGACGCCTCATCCAAGAGGTGGACTACTCTAAGCGCAACGCCGACGGCACCTATAGCCACACCACAACCGACTCCACAGCACGCATCTTCCACACCGCTCATGGCCGAGAGGTGCGTGAGGGAGGCGGCATCACACCTGACGTCAAGGTCGATTATCCCGAGATCAATCGTCTGGTTTACAACATTGTGCGCGATCAGTGGGCATTTGATTTTGCCACACGCTACCATTCTCAGCACCCCACTATCCCCCAGCCCGACCAGTTTGAAATCACCGACGAGATTTTCAACGAGTTCAAGGCATTCATCGACCCCGACAAATTCCAGTATGACAAAGTGTGCGAGCAGGGTCTGGAAAACCTACAGAAGGTAGCCAAGACCGAAGGCTACATGAACGACAGCACTCAGGCCGCCTTCAAGCAACTGGAACGACTGCTCAAGCACGACCTGAATCATGACTTGGACAACAACCGCAAAGAGATCTCGCGCTTGCTGGCACAAGAGATTCTCACACGCTACTACTACCAGAGCGGCGAGACGCAATATGAGGCCCGCCACGACGAGACCATTGACAAGGTCGCAGAGCTCCTGGCCAAGCCCGGCCAATGGGCCAAAACCCTTAGATAATGCACAATGCACAATGCAC
>DEKO01000185.1:3777-14358 GCA_002353885.1 Porphyromonadaceae bacterium UBA2720 | reverse complement strand
GCACAATGCACAATGCACAATTGGCTTCGCCATCAGGCGAAGCCAATTGTTGTTTCTCGTTTCTTGCTTCTTTAATATCCGATTGACAAGGTGGTGTAGTAGCGACCATAGTCGGTGCCCATGCTCAGGGTCACATAACCTGTAGTGTTGCCTCCAAACCAGGTGGCCATGCCACTCTCGACGCTGATGGGAGGTCCGTAGACAGCGCTCAGGTCGTGGTAGAGTCGGTTGTAACGGCTGCGGTCGCGATAGGTCGACGCATAGACAAATTGTGCGTTGGCTAGCCGTCCGGCGTCATAGCTGAGCATCACATCGGGCCACAACAGGTTGAGCATGCGCACGTCACGCAGATAGACGATGTTGTCCTGATAGCCGTCGATGTAGTAACCGCTGGTGTAGAGATAGTCGAGCGAGACATCAAAGTAGGCGCCGAAGGTGATGCCCAGGATGCGGTCGATGACTGGCGCTCCATAGTAGGGACGATAGTGTGCGGGAATCACCGGACGGTAGTAGCGCAAAGGTGCGGGACGATAGGGACGCGGAGGAGGAGGCAGCGGACGGCTCCAGTTGTGGTGCGAGTGAGCATAGCTGAAGTGGTCGCGATGCGGGTGGCTGTCGTAGTTGTAGGGACGGCTGTGTCCACCGCGGTCGCTGGGGCCATAGCCATGATGATTGCCATTGTCGTGTCCACGACCATTGTTGCCACCGCGGTCATTTCCTCGGCCGCCACGGTCGTTGCCCCGGCCATTGCGATCATTGTTGCCCCGGCCTCGGCCATTGTCCACACCATCATGGTTGCCACGTCCACCCTTGTTGTCGCCAGCATTCACACCACCATTGCCACCACGGTCGTTGTTGCCGCGGCCGCCGCGGTTATCATCCATGTTCGAGCGCCCCGCCGATGGCTGGGTGGTGCGAGGCAGGGCACCATTGTCGCGCATCTGCGAGCTGGGACGTTCACGGCCTGTGCGCACGGTGCCCACTGTGCCACGGCCCGTGCCTCCGCGTGTGCTGGGGGTGACACTGCCGCCCGTGTTGCGGTCAGGAGCGACCGTGCTGCCTGTGCGTGTGCGTTCGGTGGCCGAGCGCTGCTGCACCTGGGGCGTGGTTGTGCGTGTCTGCGATTGAGGCGAAACCGACACACGGCTCGACTCGTTGCGGCCGCGCATGCTGCCCTGTGTCGAACGTGTTGCCGTGGACGGCCGCTCACTGGTGCTGCGGCTCACTTGAGGCTGACGCTCGCTGGCACTGCGGCTCACTTGGGGCTGGCGCTCACTGCGCGCGCTGCGACTCTCGCTCGAGCGAGACACCGATTGGCGGCTCTCGCTAGAGCGTGACTGCGCCGAAACACTTGCGCCACGAGCTGCAGAGGGGCGCTGACGGCTCGATGAGAACTGAGCCGAGGCAGGGACGGACAGTATCATGCCGCCCATGAGCACGAGACTCATCATCATGTTACGTACAGAAGTTTTCATAACGCTATATCTTTATTAATTAATAATTCAAAATTAAGAATTAAGAATTTGGCTCACCGATTCAAATGTCTTGCATCTCGATCTTGAGGCAGGTTTCTTGCTTCTTGCATTTGTTAGACGGGCAAAGCGTGTGCCCGTTTAACGCGCGAGGCTGAATTTTGGTCAAACAATAGACCAATGGTCCAAATTCACCGACCATTACCGCAACAACAACGACCCGTCGCCATAGCTCAAAAAGCGGTAGCCACTGGCCAAAGCATGGTCATACATCGGTCGCCACTGCTTCTGGCCCACAAAGGCCGACACCAGTAGCAACAGGGTGGATTGGGGCTGGTGGAAGTTGGTGATCATGCCCTGGATGATGCGGTATTCAAACCCTGGCGCAATCATCAGCTGGGTTGTACCAAGATAGGTCTGCGCTCCTGTGCGGTCCAGGTGGTCGACAATGTGCTGCAGCGCCTCGCCCGTGCCGATGCGACATGGTGTGGTGTAGGGCATCCATTGCCGCACTGTGAGTTCATCACCTTGTGCCTCAGGGTTCTCTGCCAGTATCTGTCCCACATAGTAGAGACTCTCAAGCGTACGCACCGAGGTGGTTCCCACGGCCACTACCGGGCGGCGCGCCTCAATCAGTTCGACCAGCAGCGACCGCGGCACAGCGAACACCTCGTGGTGCATCTCATGCTCGCCGATGTGCTCGCTCTTGACAGGCTGAAAGGTGCCAGCCCCCACGTGCAGCGTGAGTTCGCGTCGCGCGATGCCCAGCCGGTCGCACTCGGCAAGCAACTGGTCGGTGAAGTGCAGTCCGGCCGTTGGAGCCGCCACACTGCCGTCGATGTGGCTATACACCGTCTGATAGTCGACCGAGTCACTGGCCTCGGTGTCGCGATTTAGATAGGGCGGAATGGGAATGACACCCACCGCATCAAGCAGTGAGGCAAACGTCACATTGTGTCCATTCCAGTCAAAGTCGATAATCCATGCGTTGCCCCGGCGCTCACCACGAGTGGCACGCAACGTGACGGTCTGCCCGTCCACCTCGACCATGCAGCTCAGAGAGCCTTGTTTCCAACGCTTGCTGTTGCCCACCAGGCAGTTCCACGAGCAGTGCCCAGTGGTCTGGAAGATGAGCTGATAGTCGCGCGGCGACTCTGGTTCGAGACAGAAGATTTCAATCATCGAGCCCGTGTCCTTGCGGAAGCGTAGGCGGGCATTGATGACACGGGTGTTGTTGTAGATGAGCATTGCGCCCTCGGGCAACAATCGTGGCACGTCACTGAAGCGGTGGTCCTCGATGTGTCCTTGCCGCCAAAAGAGCAGCTTGCACTGCTCTCGCTGTTCCAGCGGGTGACGTGCGATGCGTTCGTCGGGCAAGGGATAGTCATAGTCGCTAATCCTCAGATTGCGTATGTCGTCTAGTGTAGTCATGATGCAAAGGTAGTCATTTTTGCTCAAAATGGAGATAGGATTGCTGCAAAAAGTGTGGGATGACCTTTCGACCATCCCACACAGACGTTATGAATGAGTGACAGTTATCTGATTGATCACTTCTTGGCAACAGGCTGAGCAGCCTTCTTGACCTGACGGCGAGTCAGGGCGTAAGCCACGGGCGATGCCACGAACAGCGATGCGCAAGTACCAACGATGACACCCAGAATCATCGCGAAGATGAAGCTGCGGATCGACTCACCACCCAGGAAGAACATCACCAGCAGCACAAGCAACGTTGTGATTGAAGTCATCAACGTACGCGACAGCGTGCTGCACAGAGCCTTGTTGAAGGTCTCATAGAGGTCTTGCTTGGGATACAGACCACGATACTCACGCACGCGGTCAAAGACGACCACCGTATCGTTGACCTGATAACCAATCACCGTCAGGATAGCGGCGATGAACGTCTGGTCAATCTCCATCGAGAACGGGAAGATACCATGCAGGTTGTAGAAACCGATGACCACAAACGAGGTGAATGCCACGGCGGCAAGAGCGCCCACCGAGAAGGCCACGTTGCGGAAACGGATGAGGATATACAATGCCATAGCCAGCAGCGAGAAGATCACTGCCCAGACAGCCTCGCGAGTCATGTCGCTTGCAATGCTCGGGCCCACCTTGTCGCTCGAGACAACACCCATCTTCTCATTGGCGATGCTGAAGTCGGTCTCGCTCATGCTGCCCAAGTCGCTCTTCAAGCCCTGATACAACTTGCCCATGATCTCGTCATCGACACCCTCGTCGTTGCTGTCAATCTTGTAGTTGGTCGAGATGCGCACCTTGGTGTCGTTGTCGATGGTGATCACTGACACGTTGCCACCCTCAAACAATGGAGCCAGCTGGCTCTGCAGCTTCTCGGTGCTCACCGAGTGGTCAAATTGCACAATGTAGTTGCGACCACCCGAGAAGTCGATACCACGGTTCAGGCCGCGGAACACAAACAAGCCCAGGATGATGAGAGCGACAACACCCAGCACCATCCAAGTCTTCTTGGCCTTGCCCATGAAGTTGTACTTCACATTCTCCAGCATGTGCTCGGTCAGCTTGGTGGTCAGGGTCATATTGTTGAACGTGCCCTTGTTGACAAAGTACTCCATCACCAGGCGGGTAGCAAACACTGCCGTGAAGAACGAGCAGCAGATACCGATCACCAGTGTGACAGCGAAACCGCGGATGGGGCCAGAACCCAGAATGATCAGGATGATGCCTGTGATGATGGTCGTGAGGTTAGAGTCGAAGATGGCCGAGAAAGCATTCTTGTAACCATCGCTCACCGAGGCCTTCAGGCCCTTACCAGCGCGCAACTCCTCCTTGATGCGCTCAAAAATCAGCACGTTGGCGTCCACAGCCATACCCAGCGTCAGCACGATACCAGCGATACCGGGCAGCGTCAGCACGGTCTGGAACGATGCCAAGATACCCATCGTGAAGAACAGGTTCATAATCAGACCCAGGTTGGCAATGTTACCTGCATAGACACCATAGGTGCAAATCATGAACAGAACCAACAGAATCAGTGCCACGATGAACGAGGTGACACCCTTGTTGATTGACTCCTGACCCAGCGAAGGACCAATCACGCTCTCGCTGGCTACATTGACACGTGCGACCATCTTACCTGACTCAAGCACGTTGGCAAGGTCATTTGCCTCCTCGACAGTGAAGCGTCCGCTGATTTGCGAGCTACCACCATCAATCTGGCTGTTCACGTTGGGATAAGAGTAGACCTGGTCATCGAGCACAATGGCGATGGCCTTGCCGATGTTCTGACCTGTGATGCGCGACCACTCGCGGGCGCCCTCTTCGTTCATGCGCATCGACACCACCTGACCTTGCAGGTTGTCAAACTCACTGCTGGCACGTGTCACGACATCACCGTTGAGCACGGGCTGACCGTTGACAGTGCGCAGCGCGACCAGATTGAACACGTCGGTTCCATCCTGTGCAGTGCCCTGGGGCTTGACGCTCCAAGCCAACTTCAGGTCGGCGGGCAGCGATGTGCGAGCGGCCGGCGAATGGATGATGGCATTGACTGCGGCAGTATCGTTGACCGACACCATGCCCACCACTGGGCTGCCACCAGCCTGCTGGGCCATCATCGGGAATCCGGTGAGCTCGGCCAGCGTGCGGCCCTGCGGAGCGGCAGGCTTGGCTTCGGGCTTGGCCTCAGGCTTAGCAGCCTGGGTTGTGTCGGCGGCAGCGGCCTGAGTCGAATCAGCAGCCTCGGGCTGAGCCTGTGCAACAGGCTGACCAGCCTTCTGGCTCAGGTTGTTCAGAGCACCCAGCAGGTCAGACAGCGTATAGGTCTCATAGAACTCAAGGTTGGCGGCACCTTGCAACAACTTGCGCACGCGCTCGGGCTCCTTGATGCCCGGCAACTCGAGCAGGATGCGGCCAGTGCTCTGCAGCTTCTGGATGTTGGGAGCAACCACACCGAAGCGGTCGATACGGTTGCGAAGCACCTTGTATGAATTGTCAACCATCGACTCAACCTCTTGCTTGAGGATGCTCTCGACCTTGGCGTCGCTGGCGGTGGGATCCTCACGGACCTTCTCGACGTTGCGGAACACCTGAGCCAAGCTAGCGCCGGGAGCCAGTTTCTTGTACTCCTTGCAGAAGCTTGCCACAAAGTCTTCTTGAGCGGCCTGGTCTTTTTCAACCTTTGCGATGGCCTCGTTAAACTTCTTGTCAGGATTGTTGCCTGAGAGGGCACGCAGAATGTCGGGAACCGAAATCTGCAGGGTCACGTTCATACCACCCTTCAAGTCAAGGCCGAGGCCCAACTCCTTCTCACGCACTTGCTGGAAGGTGTAGTATCCGAGATACACCTTCTCCTTGCCAATCGAGTCCAGATACGTGTTGAGCGCCGTGCGATACTTGTCGTTGCTCGTGTCGGGGGTCTTGATGCCAGCGGCAGCAAGGGCCTTCTTCTCGGCCACACCCTGGTAGTGGTTCGACACAAACGTGAATGACAAGTAGAATGCACAAATCAGGATCAGCGCAACAGTAATGACTCTGATAAAACCTTTAGTTTGCATTTCTAGAATTGTTAGTTATTTGTTTTTAATTTGTTTCATTAATGAGCATAACAACCTGTGAGTGTGCACATTAAATCCACCCTTTGATGCCAAAAGGAGGCTTTAACGCCCACATACACAAGTTTTCAGCCTGCAAATGTACAACAATTTCTTGAAGTGAGAAAATAAAATTTTCAGGTTTTTGTTTTTCATTGCTTAACTTCCGATTATTTTCCGTAACTTTGCGCTCATGATCTTGAGATGCAGCCGAAGCCTCCAGAACCAAGCCAATTCTCAATGATCAATTCATCATTCTCACTCAAGTTTCTGAGGTAGTAAAGTAGTAGAGCAGTAAAGTAGTAAAGCCATCACATGATTGCTGCGGGGACGTGTGCTGCCAATATAATGTATCGGCCCTACTACACTACTCCCTTACTTCTCTACTACTAAAAGTGACGTCTTAACTACATAACTTCTTAACTCCTTTAACTACCGAAACGTAGCTACTCCCGAAAGTTAAATAATTCTCAATTCACAATTTTCAATTAAAGATGAAAATCGTTTTTCTAGATGCCTATACCAGCAACCCCGGCGACCTGTCGTGGGACGGACTGCGCCAACTGGGCGAATGCATCATCTATGACCGCTCGACACCCGAGCAGATTGTCGAACGCTCACGCGAGGCCGACGCCATTCTAATTAATAAGGTGCTCATCACCCGCGAGATGATGCAGCAGCTGCCACGGCTGCGCTACATCGGCATCCTGGCAACGGGGTTCAACTATGTCGATGTCGTTGCCGCTCACGAGTATGGCATCATCGTCACCAACGTGCCCGCCTACAGCACGCCCAGCGTGGCACAGCTGGCCTGGGCCCACTTGCTCAACATCTGCTGCATGCCACAGCACTACACCGACGAGGTGCGCGGCGGATTGTGGGGACGTTGCCCCGACTTCAGCTTCACCAACACCAGCCTGATTGAGCTCTCGGGCAAGACGATGGGCATCGTGGGCTTTGGGCAGATAGGCAGTGCCGTGGCCCGCATCGCACGCGCCATGGACATGCCTGTGATGGCCTATACCAGCAAGTCACAAGATCAGTTACCCGACGGCGTGACACGCGCCCGCGACCTGAACCAGGTGTTCGCCGAGTGTGACGTCGTCAGTCTGCACTGCCCGCTCACACCCGAGACACGCTGCCTTGTCAACCGCGAGCGCCTGGCCCTGATGAAGCCCACCGCCATCCTCATCAACACCAGCCGCGGCATGCTTGTCGACGAGCAGGCACTTGCCGATGCGCTGAACGAGGAACGCATCTTTGCCGCCGGTCTCGACGTGCTACCGCTTGAGCCGCCCAAGGACGGGAGTCCACTGCTCACCGCACGCAACTGCTTCGTCACGCCCCACCTGGGCTGGGCCAGCAAGGAAGCACGCATCCGCCTGATTCGCGTCGTCGAGGACAATCTGCGTGCCTTCCAGCAGGGCCACCCGCAGAACGTGGTATCCTAGTCTTAAACTAGTTAATGAATAATGTAAAATGAAAAATGAATAGTGCAGCCTGGCCCCCCCCTCAATCCCCCTGAAGAGGGAGGAGGCTTGGGGGCACTGGCCGTTCTGGTTTTTAAAAACAACACAAACAACTTACTCAATCTTAATTCTTTATTATTATAAATTGTTTTAGTTGTTTAAGTTGTTTTCTTTTATTATCTGCGCGATCTGCGTGAGGTTTTTGCTGGCAGAACACAATTGTCGGTTTACCATATTCAGTAGGATGATTTTGTTGACAATTCTGTAGTTTTCCAACTTTTTTTAGTAATTTTGCGCCCCGACATTATTTGGAAAGTGAAATGATCAAACCAACTACCATAACCGAGATAGACCTGCGCAGTGCGCCCAACCTGTATGACAAGGCTTCATATGCCGATGACGAATTGTTCTTTGCCGACAACATCACATCCATTCCCAATCTGGACAAGGTGTTCAAAGTCAATTTCTTCGCCTTTGTCTTCTGCCTCAATGGCCAGCTCACGCTCAACCTCAACGATGCCCGATATGTCATGGACAAGAACGACGGCTTGTTTGTTGACACCAACACCATCGTTGGCAGTTGGGAACACACCTCCGACTTCAGGTGCGTGATCTGCGCATTCAACAGCGATGTGGCATTTAACTTTGTCAACAAGAGCCTCTTTGAGGCCATCATGCAGATCAAGCAACAGCCTGTCATCCACTTCAGCCAGGACGAAATCACGCTCATGGTCAAGTACTACGAGCTAGCCAAGTTCAAGACGGAGCATCCCGAACTGAACTTCGGCAAAGAGACCATGATCAACATCTTGCGCGGCTACATCTATGACATCCTGAGCAATATGAGCCGGCACTTCGAGCTCGACAACACCGCCATGCTGCGCCAGGGTGACAAGCTCTACCGGCGCTTTATGCTACTGCTGGCCGACGGGCAGAAGCAAGGTCGCAGCGTCAAGGCCTATGCCGACGAGCTCTGCGTCTCGCCCAAGTATCTGACCAGCATCTGCCACCAGCACGCCAACAAGACCGCCAGCGAGCTCATCGCACAAAGCATGGTGGGCCACATCAAGCAGCTGCTCCTCTACAGCGACATGACCATCAAGGAGATTGCCGCCCACCTGGGATTTGGCAACTTGTCGTTCTTCGGGAAGTATGTCAAGAAACACCTCGGCGTCTCGCCCAACAACTATCGTCGAATCAACGGCTACGGCAAGTAGGCGTGCAGCGTGAACCGCCTGGCATGTTTTAGCACACAGAATACACTGATTTTTTAGTTTTCTGTGTATTGCTGCGCTTCGCTGGGTCTACCTCGTGCAGCTGTCCACCCCTGCTGGCATACAGACCGCCAAGGTCGTGGTCAAGTGACGCGCTGCAAGTGACTCTCACACCGATGACTATTTAGGCATGCAGATTTCGCTGATATTGCCGGTATCCCTATCTTGCAGATTGAAAACAACTTAATCAACTCAAACAACCTATTATAAAGTATAAAAGACGACAATAGACAATCATTTATGTTGTGTTAGTTATTAATGAACATTCCGTTGTAAAAAGGATGTTTATCATTGTATCTTTTGACACATCTGGAAATGTAACTTACAAAACGTTCAATAATGAAAGAGAATATCAAAATGCACTCAATAATCAATAAGAACGAATCAATTATCTTATCATTGCTTTTTGTTGTTATTTTGATTGATTCAGTCGGTTTTCCAATAATGACAAGAAGCGTAATGCCATCGCTAGGACGTGCCAACTGGCTAGAAATAACATTTAGATTTTGTATTGATCTGGCATTTATAATTTGCATAATGCTCCATAGAAAATCTTTTCCTCAATTACTGATACCTTTTCTTGCTGTAGTTAATTATGCGACACTCTTCCCCGTGCTGTTTAGGTATGGATCTTTTGTACGTTGGTTGTCACCAGTTCTTGTTACTTATGTGCTGTTCAGGCATTATGACAAATCTGTAGCATGGACAGCATTCATAATAGGACTTTTATGCCTTGTCGCCTTTATACTTCCGCTCGTATCGGGTTTCGATGTCTAATGTGTAGTTTTTTCTGGCAGAAAATTTTGCTTTTCTGCCCGGAAATACATAACTTTGCAACATGTTTACCTTTTAAAATCAGAAACGATGAAAAAGATATTCTCATTATTGTTGGCGGTGCTGCTGGGCGGCATCGCAGCCCAGGCGCAAGAGACCGGCTACCAGCCGCTGGTGCGTGAGGGGGTTATTTGGCATTATTGCTATTTTGATCATGAAATTGCAGAGCAGTACGACTGTGATGGTCTTGTTGACAACAAGATAGAGTTTTATGGTGATACCATCTTGAATGGAATAGAGTATAAAAAGTGCTATCTATATCGGACAGAGTCATTAGATCCCAATATAATTCCTGTGGCATACGCGCGTGAGGAAAATGGCAAGGTAATGATAGTCGTTGAGGGTATGCAATATGGCAGTATGCCCGATGATTATGAAACTCATAGTTTACCAGGCCAACATGAGAACTTGACGGGCGAACGCATTGTATATGACTTTGGCGACATGTCTGGTTTCTTGTCTCAACTAGAATCTGATGGAACTGTTGTCTCATCAACTTACGTTCAAGTTGGTGAGAACAACGCAAGGTTGTATACTGTGGATATGGGACAAATCTGTCACTTTGTGGAGAGTGTGGGTCGTGATGATGAGTATTCAGGATATATGTTCATGCCTTTTGTCGAGAGGGAGACAAGCTATTGTTCAGAAGTGATGGGACTTATCAAACTCACCGATTTAGATGGCAATCTCTTGTACAAGGGAGCATGCTTTGAAGTTTTACCGAGTGGTGACATTAACGATGACGGCAAGGTCGACATTTTCGATGTCAATGCGGCCATCGACGTGATGTTGGGCAAGAGCGCCGCCACGGCCGACGTCACCGGCGACGGCCAGGTCGACATCGCCGACATCAACGCCATCATCGACCAAATGCTGGGCAAGCGTTAACCAATGCACAATTCACAATTCACAATGCATAATTGCCTGTCCGGCGGTTGTAGGGACGGCGCTCCCGCGCCGTCCG
>DEKO01000185.1:0-3697 GCA_002353885.1 Porphyromonadaceae bacterium UBA2720 | reverse complement strand
GCCAGCGCAACGCGCGCAGCAATGCCGTCCCTACAAGCAGCCAGGCTGCATTATATGGATAAAATGCTCACGCTCGGCCATCTGCAAGCAAGCTCGCTAGCGGTGCTGCTGGGGCCCCCCTAAATCCCCCCTGAAGAGGGGGACTTCCTGTAGTGGCAGCAAAACAGTCTTTCCCCCTTTAGAGGGTTAGGGGGACAATATATGGGCGACAGGCAAGGGACTGTTATATTTAATGGCGGTGTGGTTAACTTAAAAGCGAATGAAATCTTAATTGATTGTGGTACAGAGGTTAAGAAAGGAACAATACTTAACATTATTAATTAATAGCAGTTTTTGTCATGAGTATCAAACACTTTAAAATTACGTTTATCACTGTGAGCATTTTTTGTCCTTTATTTATCTGGGCGCAACAAACGTTCAAGCCTGTATTGACAACCGGTAAGACATGGGAGGTGGCCACATTTAATCGTTCAGATGGGTTAAATGAGACTCAGGTGCCGACGGGGCACTACATTGTCTCGGTTGGTGGTGATACGCTCGTGAATGGACTCGAGTGCACTAAAATTGTAATAGATCGAACAGATGGCCAGCACCAATCCATGGAGGTCATTGCCCGTGAGGAAGATGGCAAGGTATGGCGTGTCAATGATAATGGCTCGTTATTCTTGTTGTTTAACATGAGCTTAAAAAGACACGACCCCATTGATGCGGGATTTGTCCTTATGGAGGATGTCGTGTACGTCAATGGCACTTATCGAAAAAGACTTACCATAGACTCCGGCACTGACGGCACTGAATATCTCTACTACATTGTAGAGGGGATTGGCATTAGCAAAGATGAATGGCTGGCCGATGGTGGACTTGGCATCGCCCAACCTGGAGAATATTGCCGCATGGTGTCATGTAGCGAGAATGGTGTGGTAGTTTTCACTTACGATGATTTCATCATGCCAAGTTCTTCACTTAATAGTATCAAGACCAATCATTCGATTGACGCAGTGTACGACCTGAATGGCAGGGTGGTCTCGAATTTTTGGAGAGGTGGCATATTCATCAAGGGAGACAAGAAAATCATTTTTTGACAACTCAAGCTCACTGAGACCAAGGGCCAAGTCATTCTCGCACCAGGCTTCAAGGTTGAGAAAGGAGCTTTGTTCTCGGTGACACAGAGCGATTATTAGTCTTTTATCAGATTTCGGGCAGAAGAGCTGACAGTGGCACGACCATTGACAGGGGCTCTCAGTTTGAAATTAAGTTAAACCATTAAAAACAAGCGATATGAAGTATTTTAAACGAACAACACTGTTGTGCCTGCTTGCCGTGTGTGCCTGGACCAGTGCACTGGCATGGCACGAATACCAGCCCATGGTGGTCGAGGGCCGCCGGTGGGATGTAGGCCCAGATTGGAGCTATATCATTGAAGGCGATACAATCTGCAATGGTCTCACCTACAAAAAAATGTATCTATATGAGTACGATGACTGGTATGAATACCAAAATCCGTCTTCTCGCAAACTAGTTTTTTGTCTGCGTGAGGCGGACAAAAAAGTCTATATATATAAAAAAGGGTCAAACAACAACTGGTATGAACACTTGTATTACGACTTTTCGCTGGGCGTTGTCAAAAATTATAGTCAAGAGCTAGAAGATGAAGTTTCTGCTGTCGTCAATACTGTGATTCAAGGCCAAGAACGGAGGGTGGCCTATGTGTTTGGTCCTAATTGGAGTACTTATCGCCTATTGATTGAGGGCATAGGCTACAATTCTGGAGTGTTCCCCCCTTTTCAGTCTATTTTGTGGTGTTATGATGGAGACAAGCTGTTGTTTGATATTCAAACTGACAGCTTTGATAATCTTGATCATGTTGTTTCTGTCACCGATGGAGAGGTCAATGGTGACGACAGTGTCGACATCGGCGATGTCAACGCAGTCATCGACATGATGCTCGGTCGCCCAATGCAGCCCCGCTGGGATGATGTGGCCGCCGACATGGACCTCAGTGGCGCACTCGACATCGCCGACATCAACGCCATCATCGACCAGATGCTGGGCAAGCGTTAACCAATGCACAATTCACAATTCACAATGCATAATTGCCTGTCCGGCGGTTGTAGGGACGGCGCTCCGGCGCCGTCCGCCTCGACAAAAGGTAATATTTTGCAGCCCCGCAGGCGGACGGCATAGGAATGCCGTCCCTACACCGCCAGCATGTATCATTCTGTGTGATTCTGTGTGTGATTCTGTGTGTGATTATGCAGCCTGACTGCTGTAGGGACGGCGCTCCCGTGGCCCCCCTAGCCCCCCTAAAGGGATAATCCCCCTAAATCCCCCCTGAAGAGGGGGACTTCCAGTAGTGGCTGCCACAACAACAGTAGTTCCCCCTTTAGGGGGTTAGGGGGACAACGGGGGGATATGTTGATAGTTTATAGTTGATAGTTAATAGTTGTTCTCGGTGACACAGAGCGATTATTAGTCCCTTAACCCGTTGGCGGAATTAAACTAACGTGAGTTCGACGAAAATAAAGTTCTGATAGCCACGCTAGTTCTGCTGAATAACCCACTAACTCTCTGATAGCCAATCTGTATAATATCATCAAACTCACGTTAAACGAATTCACCCGTTGGCAGAATCAAGCGTGCGCTTGCTCCACTCGGCCAACGGGTAAGCTATTATCTTTCAACCACGAAGCATCAAGACATCTTCAGTCCCAGCACCTGCCAGAACTCAGCAGGGAGTGTCACGTTGTCCCAGTTGATGCAGCCTTGGAACAGCGGGGCCACGTCACGCACCGACAGGCCGGCATTGCCACAGCCCACTGCAGTGACCAGAAAACGCAGCTCGTGATGGCAGGCGGCAAAGGTTGTGAAGCGCTCAACCGCATTGCGCAACATCTCCAGCCCACCCGTCGAGGGTATGGCGTAGCTCTGGCCCTGAAGTCCCTCGGCCTGGCCCCACACGGCACCGAAGTGCCGCATCGCATGTCCTGCGGCACCGCCCCCATGCTGCCCCTGCGGATTGCTGCCGAACACAAACACCTCGTTGGGCTGAAGGTGATTGATTACCTGCGGCGTGACACGGTCGCCATAGTACTCGCTTGAATAGCGGCGTCTGCAGCGAAGTTTCTCCTCGTCGCTCAAGTGGCCCTGGCGATAGTCGCTGGACATCTTGCGGTAGTAGGCGCGGCGGTTTGACTGCTCATAGTCCCAAGTGTTGCCCGTGCCGTAGTCGTCGTGCGAGAACTCCACCACATGCTCAATCGAGAGCATTGTGGTCACCGACTTGACATCGTGGGCCGAACCCATATAGGCAAACGACCAACCCTCGGCCTTGAGCTGACTGATGAGGTCACTCACACGGCGGGCATTCCACTCGTGCGACGCGTTCTCCAGGCCATCGGTGATCACCGTCACGACGGCGGCCGCATCGGCATTGCCGCGGATGCGCGCCTGCAGCGCCGTCAGCGACATGCCCAGCGCGTCGTAGAGCGGCGTGGCGCCACAAGGCGAGTAGTCGGTGAACTCGCCCACCTGCCCGATGGGCTGGCAGTCGATGACGGTGCGGATGCCTCCGCTTGTATCGAACAGCACCAGCGTGAGCCAGTGCTCTTGTGTGTCGGCATAGTCTTTCTGTGCCTGGCGGATGGTGTTCAGTGTCTCGTTGATGCCGGTGAGTGTGGCATGGTGCAGGGGGCTCATC
>DEKO01000099.1 GCA_002353885.1 Porphyromonadaceae bacterium UBA2720 | reverse complement strand
GCGCAAAGCGCGCAGCAATACACAGATTTTTATTTATCTGTGTAAATCTGTGTGCCAATCTCAGCCTGGCTCCACGGGGGGGGGACCGAATGGACCCTGCAATGGCACGTCTAAAGTCTAAAAACTAAAGTCTAACGCCGACCCTTCTAGGTCTGTTGTTTCTTCTTGTACTTGGCCTTGACGATGTGATAGGAGTTGCTGGTGAGCTCACGCAGCAGGTCGTCGGGTGCCGACGCGGCATCAACACCAATCCAGTGCTTCGCCGATAGGTTATAGGGTTTGCCGACGCAGTCGTGCTCGGCTCGCAGCTGTTCGATGCGCTCGGGCTGACACTTGAGCGTGACCACACCGAAGTTGTCGCAGTCGAAGAACGAGAACATGTGCCCGTTCACATAGAACACCAGCACTCCGCTGGCATAGTGGAATGCTGTGAAGGGCAGCTTCTCCTCGACGTCGTTGCCCAGCGAGAGGCAATAGTTGCGGTAGTCCTCGATGTTCATGCCTCACTGCCGGTAATCTCCTCGAGCTCACCTGTCTGCGAGTCAATGATGA
This sequence comes from Porphyromonadaceae bacterium UBA2720, assembly GCA_002353885.1. Taxonomy (GTDB): domain Bacteria; phylum Bacteroidota; class Bacteroidia; order Bacteroidales; family Muribaculaceae; genus Sodaliphilus. The sequence goes on along the minus strand of DEKO01000099.1, from coordinate 3,315 downwards.
AGCCTCTGACGGTGACATCGGCAGGCACCAGCGGGTGTCGCTTGATGGTTTCGACGGTGCGCCGCACCGACTGTGGCGTGTCTTTGAACCCCTCGAGCCAGTGGTCGAGGTCAATGCCGCATCGGCGTATGGTGTCGAGTGTGTGGTCGGTGATGCCACGTTGCAGCATCTGGTGGTGGAAGTGGTCATAGCTCATGTGGCATGCTCCACAGTTGCTGTGGGCCACAACCATCACCTCGTCGACCCCAAGCTCAAAGATGGCGACGATGAGGCTGCGCATGGCCGAGTCGAAGGGCGAGATCACCAGTCCACCTGCGTTCTTGATGATCTTGGCATCGCCGTTTTTCAGTCCCAGTGCAGCGGGCAGTAGCTCGGTCAGGCGTGTGTCCATGCATGAGAGTACGGCCAGCCGCTTGTCGGGATATTTGTCGGTGAGGTAGCGTTCATAGCCCTTCTGGGCCACAAACGAGCGATTGTGTTCGAGAATCTGGTCAATCATTTTTTTCAGGAGCTCAGGAGTTAAATGGAGTTCAGTAGTTCGGTAGTTCAGCCGATACACTTAATCAATGCACAATGCACAATGCATAATTTTCTGCCTGGCTGTGTTTTTCACACAGATGAACACAGATTTGGAAGGATTTTTTATCTGTTAAATCTGCTTAATCTGCATGAGACTTTGCTGCCTGGCTGCAACTAAGAACTAAAAACTAAAGTCTAAAGTCTAGCGCCTAACGCCTCGACATACTGCTCAACCACAGGGGGGAAGTGGGCATACTCCAGCGGGTGGATGCGCGCTGCCAGGGTGTCGGGCGTGTCGTCGGGCATGACCGGGCAGGTGAACTGCGCCAATATGCGGCCGCCGTCCACCTGTTCGTTGACCAGATGGATGGTGATGCCGCTGGTAGTGTCGCCCGCGGCGAGCACCGCCTCATGCACATGGTGTCCATACATGCCTGGCCCGCCATGGCGCGGCAGCAACGACGGATGGATGTTGACGATGCGGTCGCGGTAGGCTGTGAGCAGTGGCTCGCGGACAACGGCCAGGAAGCCCGAGAGCACCAACAGGTCGACCTGCAGCTGCTGCAGGTGGCGTGTGAGCTGCGTGGGGTCGACCCAGTGCTCCTTGCCCCAATACTCGACCTCGATGCCCAACGGACGCAGCCGGTCGTAGACTCCGGCCTGCCGGCGGTTGCAGATGACAATGGCCACCTCAATCGTGGGGTGGCCTGTGAAGTATCGCACCAGGTTCTCGGCATTGGTGCCGCTGCCTGATGCCAGGATGGCTATGCGCTTCATCGGCTTAGAGTTTGATGGCCGACTCCAGCGCCAGCGTCATCATGGTGCGGAACGAGTTCTGGCGCTCCTCGGCACTGAGCTCAACATGGTTGATAAACGAGTCGCTGATGGTCAACAGGCATGCAGCACGCTTGCCCAGGACGTTGGCGTTGTGGAAGAGTGCGAAGCTCTCCATCTCGACACAGTCCACGCTGGTGCGCTCGCGCAGCGACTGCCATGACTCGGCATTGGGTCCGCCATAGAAGACGTCGCTCGAGTGAACCTCTCCGGTCTGCACCTCGATGCCCAACTGCTCGGCAGTCTCCCAGATGACCTTGTTAATCTCTTCGCTGGGATAGAGCACCTTGTCGGTCACACGGTTGTGAACATAGGCATAGCTCGACTCGCTGTAGCACGAGTCGGCCAAGACCACATCCTGCACGGCCAGGCGGTCGGTATAGCTGCCAGCCGAGCCGATGCGGATGATGTTCTCCACGCCATAGAAGCTGTAGAGCTCGTGGCTGTAGATGCCTATGCTGGGCATACCCATTCCGCTGGCCATGACCGAGACGGGCACGCCCTTATACTTGCCGGTGTATCCCAGGCAGTTGCGTACAGATGTTACTAACTCGACATCCTCGAGGAATGTCTCAGCGATGAATTTGGCGCGCAGCGGGTCGCCGGGCATGAGCACGGTCTTGGCAAACGCGCCGTCGGGGGCGTTGTTGTGGGGAGTCATTTTCTTAGTAGTTAAGTAGTTAATAAGTAGTGGAGTAGTAGAGCCGTTACTTTTTAGGAGTTAAGGAGTTAAGTAGTTAAATGGAGTTAAGACGTCACATTATCGCGGTAGGGACGCGCCTTGGCACGTCCGCCTCCAGGCGGAGGGTTGCAGCATTGTGCATTATGCATTATGCATTGTGCATTATGCATCATAGAGGGGGGCTCCCCAACTGACAACTAAGGTCCAGCGTTTATTCCTCCTCGTCGTCGCCGGCTTGCATGTTGGTGAAGACGTTCTGCACGTCATCGTCCTCCTCAAGCACCTCGATGAGTGCCTCGACCTCGGCGCGCTCTTCGGCACTGAGTTCCTTGTACTCCGAGGGCTCATAGACCAGCTCCGAGCTCTTGATTTCGAATCCATTGTCCTCAAGATACTTCTGGATGTCGCCATTCGACTCAAAAGCACCCGCGATGAGCAGTTCTTCCTCGTCCTGATCGATTTCCTCGGCTCCGCAGTCAATCAGTTCCAGCTCCAGGTCGTCGAGTGAGATGCCGTCCTTGGGCGTGACGTGGAAGTAGCACTTGTGTGAGAACAGGAAGGCCACCGTGCCCGAGTTGCCCAGGTTGCCGCCCTTCTTGTTGAAGTAGTTGCGCAGGTTGGCCACGGTGCGTGTGGTGTTGTCGGTTGCGGTCTCGACCAGCACAGCGATGCCGTGAGGTGCAAATCCCTCATAGATGACCTCCTTGTAGTCTCCGGCATCCTTCTCGCTGGCCTTCTTGATTGCGCGCTCGACGGTGTCTTTAGGCATATTGGCGGCCTTGGCGTTGGCCATGAGGGCACGCAGGCGCGAGTTGGCTGTCGGGTCGGGTCCACCTGCCTTGACTGCCATGGTGATCTCCTTACCGATCTTGGTAAACGTGCGGGACATGCTGCCCCAGCGTTTCAGTTTTCTTGCTTTGCGATATTCAAAAGCTCTTCCCATTGTGTTTATTGTTTGTTATTGGTTTTATTTCGTTGAAAGATAGCCCATTAACGGCCGCCAGAAGATTCTTGCAGCCAGTCAAGGACACAAAGTTTGCCGCAAAGTTACGATTAAGTGAGCGAAAAACCAAATAAATTATTTGAGTTTTTAAATAAAATGCTCACGCTCGGCCATCAGCGAGCCAGCTCGCATGGCACTCGCTTAATCGCATTTTTCCGAACGGGAGTAACTTGGGCGTAGCCAACGTTACGAAAAGTCGAGCGAAATGGCAAAATTTTATTTTGACATTTCCGAGGCCAGAGTAACTTGGGCGTAGCCAACGTTACGATTAAGTGAG
>DEKO01000124.1:8253-9178 GCA_002353885.1 Porphyromonadaceae bacterium UBA2720 | reverse complement strand
GCATCGTCGGTGACCATGATGGTGCGCCACGGGGTGTGGCACGGGGTCTGCATATAGCCCTTGTTGCCCTGCGCGTCGGGTGTGAGCCAGGCCTGGAACACCATGCGCTGGTCGTCAAGGTTGAGGCTCATGCACGGATAGTCGACCAGTGCGGCCTCGTGCAGATTGATGTAGATGCCATCGTCGGTCTTGAGTTGCAGCGAGGTCTGCACGCCTGTACGACTGAACTGCGTCTGCGACGAGTTGGGCGTGATGGCCTTGTCGAACAGGCCCCGAATCTCGCTCAGTCGCGAGCGGGTGTACTCATACTCCTGCGTGTCGTAGTCGCCACCTATCCACCATGCCGTGTGGTCGCCCGTCATGGCAAACTCGGTACGCTCCTCGGCGATGACAAAGTAGTTGAGCACCCGTTGTCGCGGGAACTCGTAGCGAAAGCCCACACCGTCATCGTAGACGCGGAACCGCACCACCATCTGCCGACCCTCAAGTTGCTCGAGCATCACGGCCATTTCGTTGTAGTGGTTGCGAATGGCCGTCTCCTCGCCCCACACAGGGTGCCACGTCTCGTCATGGGTCGAATGCTCGGTCGTGACCACTCGAAGATCGCTGCACAACGACACCGGCTCGGGCTTGACGTGGGTCTCGTCGAAGTTGTTGAACTCGCCTGTGCGCTTGCCCACCAGGTCAAATCCCAGCAGACTGGGCTTGATCACCGTTTTTCCCTTAAAGGTCACATCATAGTAAACCTTGCCGTAGCGCACTTCACAACGCACGACCAGGTTTCCATTGGGCGAAGTCTCGGTCTCTTGATGGGCATTGACTGCGCGGGCACCCAGTGCCAGCAGCACAATCATTGTTATTGTCAGGAAATGTTTCATTATTTAGATTGATTGTTTTACAGGCTGCAAAGTTACGATTAAGTGAG
>DEKO01000124.1:6461-8212 GCA_002353885.1 Porphyromonadaceae bacterium UBA2720 | reverse complement strand
GGGCGACAGCCAACGTTACGATTTTTTAATAAATGACAAGTCTGTTGTCGAAAAAGCAACCCATGAGTGTTCCCTATTCTGCCGTCATGTCGACGCGTCCCCTTACAAAAACGCCACGTTGCGGCTTACTGATTGTAGTAGGCTGCTGTTGTGTTGCTTTATTTTCCTAAAGCACTTATTTACAACACATTCCTAAAAATTCAGGCTAGAAAAGTGAGTTTTTGTCGTAGTGACGGTTGTGGCGAAGTCGTAGTCTAGTTTTTCGCTCTCACGCACGATTACTAGTAACTTTGCATAATCGAAGCATGCAGCCCAACCGAGATGCTGCATCAATCAATCGAAGCAATTTGCGAGCAAGATACTACAAAATTTGTTTAACCCATTAATGCGAGAACAAGATGAAAAAAAATCTTACGCTTGCTGTCGCCTGTGGTGATTAGCGGCCTGAATGGAGGCACACAATATGACTTCAACGTCGTGGCCATCGATGCTTTCGGCAATCGCTCAGAAGCCATGCAAGTGACCGCACAGACCACGGGCAACGTGTTTGAGCTCACCGCAGCTCCCACGCCCACACAAGATGCCGCCAACGTCGTGTCGATCTACAGCGATGCTTATGAGCCTGCCACCGGATATTGGATTGGAGGTTGGGGACAAACCACACAAACAGCCTTCGAGACGGTCAATGAGGACCAGATGTACGTCTTCACCAATTTCAACTACCTGGGCTTTGAGTACAGTCAAGACGTTGACCTCAGCCAGATGGAATTCTTGCACATCGATGTGCTGCCCATGCAAGACATGCGTCTGGGTGTGACCCCAATCATGCGCAACACAACAGGAGCTACAGAGCAACCCACCTCGGTCGGCGAACTCACACCACGTCAGTGGAACAGCATTGATCTGCCATTGAGCACATTCACCAACATGGACTTCACCAGCGGCACCAACTTCCAGTTCAAATTTGATGCCAATGGTGGCTCGACTGCCGAGAAACTCTATATCGACAACCTCTATTTCTGGAAGTCTGCTAGCACCCACCTGAACGGAGACATCAATGGCGACAACATTGTCGACGTTGCCGATGTCAATCTCCTCATCGAGATCATGCTGGGACGTGACAGTGCCAGCAACTACACCGGCGCCGACATCGACAACAACGGCACCGTTGATGTGGCTGACGTCAATGCCGTCATCAACATCATGCTGGGCAAGTAATCACCTCGTGAACCCATCAACAAGCAAGGGCCTGCAACGCGTTGCAGGCCCTTGTGTGTTAACACTCAAAAGACTCATTACTTGAACAGCAGCGGCACAAACTGAGCCAGATAGCGGCGCCAATTGCGCCACTCGTGACCGCCAGTGCTCTCAACATAGGTGTAGCGATGCCCACCACGGTCGAGCAGCTCACGATACAGCCGGTTGGGCTCATAGAGGAAGTCATCCTTGCCGATGGCCATCCAGTATAACTTCAAATCCTGACCAAACTGCACAGCCAACTTCTGCTCAAGATTGTCGTAGATGGGCGACTCAACCCCCTTCATCGGACGGATGGCTGCAGAGAACAACCCCACATAACCGAAGTCCTTGGGCTGGTTGGCACTGATATAGAGCGAATGATATCCACCCATCGACAACCCGGCTATGGCACGCCTCGACTGCCGCTTGTCGGTGCGGTAGTGGCGGTCGACGTAGTCCATGATGTCAACAAAAGACGACTCAAACGAGCCCTCCATCCACTGCTTGTGGGC
>DEKO01000124.1:0-6398 GCA_002353885.1 Porphyromonadaceae bacterium UBA2720 | reverse complement strand
TTGCCGTTGGGCATGACCACAATCATGGGCACTGCCTGACCACTGGCGATGAGGTTGTCTAGCACCTGAGCGGCCTGTCCCTGATGAAGCCAAGCAGTCTCATCACCACCCGACCCATGCAACAAGTAGAATACCGGATAGCGCTGCTTGCCCTGGTCGTATCCCGCGGGCGTGTACACCATCATCCGCCGCTTCTGCCCAACACGGGGCGAGTCATACCACACGGCACTGACGTTGCCATGAGGCACATCTTGCGCCTCATAGACCAACGGATGACCGCCGTTGACAAAGAACATGCTCTTGACCGTAGCCACATCACGCATCGTGTACACATTCTCAGGGTCCAGGGTCTTCACACCATCAACAACATAGTTATATAGGTACAAATCGGGCTCCAATGCCCCTGTGGTGAAGGTCCACACACCGGCCGTGTCACGCTCCAGGGGCCACAACACGCCATAGTCCAGCTGCACTGACACACGCTGCGCATCAGGAGCCTTGATGCTGAAGGTCACCGTATTATCCGAATTCACATGGGGCGAGCCATTGGCTCCGCCCCACAACTGCTGTTGCGCACTCACTGTGAGCAACGTCAAGGCCAATAAGGCCAGCATGGTTGCACGTCTCATAAGCTTAACAAGGAGGCTATATAAGTTTCTAAAGTAGTGATGTAGTAGTGTAGTAAAGTAGTAAAGCCGTTACATGATGACCGCGCTGTGCGCTGGTAGTGGGTAGGGTAGATTGTGCATTGTGAATTGTGCAGCCATGTAACGGCCCTACTACTTTACTACCCCACTTCTCTGCTACTAAAAAAGTATCGTCTTAACTACATTTAACTACTTAACAACTTAACTACTTTATTAATAATATCCATAGTAGCGGAACACGCGACCGGTGCGACGCGAAGCCGTATCCCACAAGATCAAGTCGCCACGGTCAAACTCGTAGTAGAGATACTCGTTGATGCCGTCGGCAAAACGCATCTCGACACGATCATAACCACGCTGGTCCCAATAGAAGTCGACACGTGTGCCGAACTCGTTGATATAGAGGCCCGTACCATCGCGATAGAAGGTATACTCCTCATATTCACCGATTTCAAGCTCATATTCGTAGCCATTCTCGATGACCGAGATCATCTGCCAGCGGCCCAACAACTCGCTGTCGCGGTAGTAGTCATCGCCACAACTGCTCATCGCCACCAACAGGGTGGCAAGTGTCAATAGGGTGTAAAGCTTTTTCATAATCTTATCTTATTTTGATTGTTAATATTCTAGTTTGTGTCAGTTAGACCGCCCTCGCCCGCCTGCGTTTAACGGCTTGTCGCCGCAAAGATATCACTTTTTTGCCACACAACTAGCAACTTTGCCCGAAAAATGCCTAACGTTGGCTAATGCCCAAGTTTTAGTTTCTAGTTGTTAGTTTCTAGTTGTTAGTTTCTAGTTACCCGTTGGCGGAACCACGAAGCGCTCGTGACCGAACGGGTAACTAAAGTCTAAAAACTAAAGTCTAAAGTCTAAAAAAAATTACTACCTTTGCAGCCTAAAAGTCACGACACTATGGCAAAAAAAGTATTAATCACTGGCGCAGGCGGATTTATCGGAGGTTTTCTCGTGGCCGAGGCGCTCAACCGAGGCTTTGAGACATGGGCAGCTGTGCGAGCCACCACCAGTCGCAAGTTTCTCGACGACGACCGCATACACTTCATCGAGCTAGACTTCACCGACGAGCAGGCACTGCACAACACGCTTGCCCAGCATGTGGCCGAGCATGGCGCGTGGGACTATGTGGTACACAACATGGGCGTGACCAAGGCTACCAACTACCTGGACTTTGAGAGAGTCAACTATGGTTACCTGCGGCTCATGGCCGAGACACTGCGCGACATCGATGCGGTGCCCGCAGTCTTCTTGATGATGAGCAGCCTCAGTGTCATGGGACCCGGCGATGAGGTGAACTACACCCCCTTCATGGCCGATGACGTGCCGGCGCCCAACACCCGTTATGGCACCAGCAAACTCAAAGCCGAGGCATGGCTGCAAATGCAACGTGCGTGGCTGCCCTACACCATCTTCCGCTGCACGGGCGTCTATGGCCCGCACGAGCGCGACTACTACCTGATGATGAAGAGCATCAAGGCAGGGTTTGACTTCACTGTCGGGTTCAAACGGCAGATGCTCACGTTCATCTACGTGCGCGATCTGGCAAGGGCTGTGTTCATGGCACTGCAACAAGGACCGCTCTACAAGCCTTATTACATTAGCGAGTCGAAGGGATACACCCAAGCCGAGTTCCGACACATTGTCTGTCAAGAGCTGGGCAAACGCTTTGTTATACCCGTCAAGTGCCCACTGTGGGTGGTCAAGGCCGTGTGCCATGTGGCCGAATGGTGGGGCAAGGTCACCGTTAAGGCCAGCACACTCAACCCCGACAAATATCGGATACTGAAGCAGCGCAACTGGCTGTGTGACACCAGCGACGCAAAGCGTGACTTCGGCTTCGAGGCCGACTATGATCTGCCCCGAGGCGTTCACGAGGCCATCGAGTGGTACCGAGCCGCTGGCTGGCTCTAACAACTAAAAACTAGAAACTACTCGACAGCCAATTCCGACAACAGCCGTTGCGCAGTGGCCTGGGTGGCGGCGGCGGACTCGATGTCGGTCGAGTCAAACCGCATCTGAGCCTGGGCATAGTAGGGCGAACGACGGCCCAAAGCCTCGACCACATGAGGCAGAATCTCGTCATCGGCCAGCGGTGCTATCGTTGGCCGTTTTAATTTGTGTTCGGGCAAGGTCAGCCGCGATGCGATCACTTCGGGGCTGGTGGTGAGCCAGATGGTCACCCCCAGGCGGTTCATCAGCGCCATGTTGTCGCCATAGCAAGGCGTGCCGCCACCACACGCCACCACGGCCGGGGCACCAGCCACCATGCGCAGCGCCTCACGCTCCATCTCGCGAAATCGAGGCTCGCCTAACTGGGCAAATATTTCGGTTGCACGCATCTGCGCACGCTCCTCGATCATCTCGTCCAGGTCGTAGAAATCAACTCCAAGTTGCAGGGCCAACTCGCGGCCCAGAGTGGTCTTGCCACTACACATATATCCTACCAGAAAAATTGTCTTCTCCATCGCTTTTTTACTCTTGAGTTGCAAAGTTACGATTTTTTTAGATAAATTTGGCTGCGCCTCAGCAAACAAGATGTAAAACTGCGTTTTTCATCTTGTTTTGTGTTCGGCTTGCACAAATTTTGCGTAACGTTGGCTGTCGCCCAAGTTACTCTGGTCTCGGAAATGTCAAAATAAAAAAAATTTTGCCATTTCGCTCGACTTTTCGTAACTTTGCCGTTTTAAGAGAAAATTCATGACCACCAACCAAGGAAAATGGTATGTAGTGTGGCAAGGCACCGAGCCGGGAGTGTGTGACTCCTGGGCCGAGTGCGAAGCCCGTGTCAAGGGATATCCCGGTGCACGCTACAAGGCCTTTAAGACACAAGAAGAGGCCGTTCGCGCATTCCGCGACGGCGACAACCCAGGCGATGTGCTGCGTGCCATCGCCCGCGGACCGGCTGTACACGTCAACTATGAGGCCTTCCCCGAGATTGTGCACGACAGCATTGCCGTCGACGGTGCATGCAGCGGCAATCCCGGCGACATGGAATATCGTGGCGTGGATGTGATGACCCAGGCCGAACTGTTTCACCAGGGGCCTTTCCCCGACGCGACCAACAATGTCGGTGAGTTTCTGGCCCTGGTTCATGCTCTGGCATTCTTCGACAAGACGGGCAACACTCACACAGCCATCTACAGCGACAGCCGAACGGCCATGGCATGGGTGCGCGACCGCAAGTGCAAGACCAAGCTCGCACGCACACCGCGCAACGAGTACCTGTTTGCCATCATTGCCCGCGCCGAAGCATGGCTGGCCAGCCACAATCCGCCCAACCGCATCATCAAGTGGCAGACCGACCAGTGGGGCGAAATCCCTGCCGACTTTGGCCGCAAGTGATTTTTCAATGCACCCTACCCACTACCAGCGCACAGCGCGGTCATCATGTAACGGCTTTACTACTTTACTACCCTACTACTTTACTACTAAAAAAGGAACTACATTACTACCAAAAAATGAAATATCGCAACGAAGAAGACAAATGCTATGGCGTGGCAGGCATGGCCATCGGGCTAAACGTCTTTGATGCCGACGACCTCATGACCGAGGTCAACATCGATGCCGACGGAATAGACTGTGTGCGCTTTGTGCCCGACTTCTACTTCACTGGCAGCCCGCGCATCCCGGCAAGCAAGTCCTGGCACCACATCTACGCGCACTACCAGGTGTCGATGGGACTGGCCATCGCCAATGCCATGTGCCGCAAGATGGTGCTCGACCATGGAGTCATCGACCGCCATGGACGCGACGAGCTGCTCAAGGCTGCCATTGACGACGGGCATGCTTTGTGCCAACTCGACCGCGACGAGGTCGAGCCGCTGTTCGACAAGTCGTTCACCTATCTCATGCGCGTGTTCAGCAACCGCGACATCCAGCATGCCATCACCGCATTTGTCCAGCAGCTGCAGCGGCGGCGCTCCCTCTCGCGAGGCGAGGTCACCGAGCTCCTCCAAGAGTTCAACCTCTAGTTTAGTGAATCAATGTATAATGAAGAATGAATAATGTAGCCCCCGTTGTCCCCCTGTTAGGGGGTTAGGGGGACCATGCCCGCCTTGACTAAAATCTAAGGTCTAACGTCTAAAGTCTAACAAATGAGAATCGTCTTGATCAATCGCAGCGACCAGTTGGGCGGGGCGGCCATCGCCACCCTGCGGCTGATGCACGGCCTGCAACAGCTGGGCGCGGATGCCCGCATGCTCGTGGTCGACAGGCGCGGCAACGACCCACATGTGGCACTGGCCGGAAATGCCGTGAGCCGTCGCTGGGCGTTTCTGGCCGAACGATTGGGCATCTATCTGCGTAATGGCCGGCGACGCGACACATTGTTCAAGATCGACACGGCCACTAGCGGCATCGATGTGAGCCGCCACCCCTGGGTGCGTGAGGCCGATGCCCTGTTGTTGGGCTGGACCAACCAGGGCATGCTCTCGCTGCGGGACATCGAGCAACTGGTCGGTCTGGGCAAGCCCATCGTCTGGACCATGCACGACATGTGGCCATGCACTGGCGTGTGCCACCATGCTTACGACTGCCGGGGCTATCTGAGCCAATGCGCCGAGTGCCCATTGTTGCCCAGTGGCAGCACACTGGCCAGCACGACCTTGAGGCGCAAGGCCGACTTGTATGACCGCAGCGGCATCCACTTTGTGGCTGTGAGCAACTGGTTGGCCCAGTGCTGCCACCAGAGCACACTGCTTCGCAACCACGAGGTGACAGTCATCGGCAACCCATTCCCCACCAACGACTACAGCTACAACCACACCCCACGTCCAGACTTGCCTGACGATGCCCTCGTCATCGCCATGGGAGCAGCACGCCTCGACGACCCGGTCAAGGGTTTCGACCTGCTCATCGCCTCGATGCAGCACCTCGCTGGGCATAACCCCGATTTGACCAAGCGGGTGCATCTGCTGCTCTATGGCCAGTTGCGCGACATGTCACTGCTCGACCAACTGCCTGTCGCTCACACCCATCTGGGCTATATCACCGACATCAACATCGTGTTCCGTCAGGCACACATCGTGCTCAGCACATCGCGCTACGAGTCGTTCGGTTACACCTTGCTCGAGGGCATGGCCAGCGGCTGCATCCCGGTCACCACAGGTGCCGGAGGGCAGGTCGACATCGTCAGGCACCTACACAATGGCTACGTCACTGGCAGCAACGACCCCGCCGATGTGGCGCGTGGCATCGAGTGGGCAGCAACGGCCCACATCGACCGTGCCGCTCAGCACCGCTGGGTCGCCGACCACTTCGACGCTCATATCATCGCCCAGCGTTATTTAGACCTCATCACGTCGTCGCCCTAGCCCCCGTTGTTAGCTATAAGCTATGCACAATACACCCTACCCACTACCAGCGCACAGCGCGGCCTACCAGCATTGCGGTCTACCAGCGCACAGCGCGGTCTAAAATCTAACAACTAAAATCTAAAGTCTAAAGTTTAACAACTACAGATATGCAAACCGTCTTATTTCACAGTACCATTTTTGGCCCCATTCACAGCCGCCGTCTCGGCATCTCGCTGGGGGTCAACCTCATGCCCAACGATGGCAAGATTTGTTCATTCGACTGCCTCTACTGCGAGGCTGGATTCAATGCCCAGGGACCGGGCACAACCGGCATTCCCACCCGCGAGGCCGTCAAGCGCCAGCTCAAGGCTAAGCTCGAGCAGATGAAGGCCGATGGCTCGGGGCTGGACGTGATCACATTCTCGGGCAACGGCGAGCCCAC
>DEKO01000086.1:2856-7492 GCA_002353885.1 Porphyromonadaceae bacterium UBA2720 | reverse complement strand
TATGAGAGTGCCAATGCTGCCCTGAACTATCGCCTACGGAACGGTATGGACTTCTTCGTTCGAGGTTACCTGACAGACAACAACACACAGACGGTAAAAACAACAGACGAACAATTGCAGGCATCGTCCATTTGGAACCATCGAAAAGAAGAGGAATACAAGTATCACATGAAATACTATTTTGCCGACCTCGGATGGAACTGGGAAATCAACGACCACCATTCCATTGGCTTTACCTATACGGCCAACAACTATATCGGCGACCGAAAGTATATCTGCGCCAATGACATGCAAACCATGCAGGACGGTATGATGGTGGACGAAGGGCATAGTACGACAACGACGCTGACTAAGCCTAAGTTAAAGCATAGTATCAATGCCTATTATATCGGAGAAATCGGGAAGTGGAAGGTGGATTTCAGTGCAGACTATTACAATGCCCATTCCCAAAACGAGATGAGCGGAGGCACAGAGGGCGAGACACCCGTTAGCAGCAGTACGGCCACGAAGAACCAACTGATTGCCGAGAAACTGGTCATCACAGCCCCTGTTCCCATTGGCAAGCTAACCTTTGGAGAGGAGGCATCCACCGTTGACCGCACCAGCGACTTCACCCAAAGCGGCTTCTCTGCCGACAATCACATCCGACAGCAAACTGCTATCTGGAGCGTTTTTGCCAATTACTCGCTGAAAGTGGGGAGCCTCTCCGTCAATGCAGGGCTGCGCTGGCAGAATGAGCACAACCGTTACGAACTTGACGGTGTGCGCAACGACGAGATGAGTCCTAACTACCACGTGTTGATACCCCGGTTGTCCATCAGTTATCAGCACTCACCTTGGACCCATTCGCTCTCCTACCAGTGTACACGAAACAACCCGCCATATTCCATCCTGTCATCGGCAGTCACCTATACCAGTAAGTATGAATACAATAGTGGCAACCCTTTCCTTCAGCCCCAAACCAACCATCGTGTTGCGTGGAAATCGCAGTGGAAGTGGATATACGCCGAAGCCATTTACGGGTATCAGGAAAATGTATATCACTCTATACGTTCTACCTACGACGATGTCGACCATCCTGGTGTGATTCTAACCGACTTCCGCACCGTTCCAAAGACACAGTACTACATGATAGTCCTCAACGCCACACCCAAAATCGGCATCTGGCAGATGAACTATTCAGTAGAGTTCGCTGTGCAAGACCATGATTACGGGGAGTTGGGCATCGCCCACAACTGGCACGGACTGATGACTGACTTCACGTTCGACAACACTTTTACCCTGCCTCACGCATGGATGCTGAATGTAACGGGAAGCATCACGCCCTATCAGAAGTCAGCCTATTGGATAAACAAGACAACTGGAAGTCTCGACCTCCGCCTTAGCAAACAATTCCTGCGGGACAAAAGCCTCAATGTAGCCCTCGTCGCCAGTGATATCTTGCGCACTAAATACGACGAAGGAACGGCATATGGCGGTATAGGGTACAGAAATATCTTTCGTCTTTATCGCGATGCCCGTCGCGTCGGCATCAACCTATCGTGGAAGTTCAACGCCACCAAGAGCCGCTACAAGGGCAGTCATGCCGGTCAAGATGAGCGCAACCGACTATAGGCAGACAACTATATTTCACCAAGGAGAGTGTGCCATCATTCAGTTATGGCACACCCTCCTAACGTGCAATACACCACTTTACATCCTAGTGGGCAGGTGCATCGCTCAGTGCGTTGCGAGGATAAATAGTTCGTCGTCGATGACGAGTTCAGTGTCGGAGATCCAGCCGAAATATCCAATTTCTGGAATTTCTCCGAAGACATACGACAGTTTGGTTGTGGCCTGGCGATTACCATCTTCGTCCTTCGCATAGGTGGCACCATTGGCATCAACCTCAAGCGTGCTGAAGTCTCTGCCGCCGAGGTTGCTTGCCAGCATCACTTGCTGCCCATTGTACAGATAGACGATGTTGTCGCCAAACGATACTTCTATCAACGCTTTGCCGGAGATGTCCTCGGTGCGCGAAGGCGTAAAATCGTTCTCGTGATCGACATCAGTGACCAGCGTCACCCCTTTGCCTGTGAGACGTATGACTCGTACTGCCACCGAAGTCCTATATTCACTAGGGTACTGCGGCTTGAAAACGTAAGGCTTGCCGCACTCGATGCTCGCCGGCACCTCGGAGTAGATTCTGACCTCTCGTGTATCCTTTTTGAACTCTGCCACCGAGACAAATTCGGCTGGCACATAGTCCTGAGCCGGTGGAAAGTACTCATAGAAGGAGCCGCTCCCCAGGGTAATTGATTCGGCTGCGTCGATGAGCGAGAAGGCCAGTTCGCCCGACTCGCTCGATTTCACCGCCACGCGCCCCGCCTCGATGGTCGACTTGACCGGTGATTTAAGCGACTTTTTGCTGTGCGACTTCAGTGGGGAGACAAACAAGTACCCCTCGTCGCAGGACTTGGACGTTTGCGCCGGCAGCAGTGTCCACGAGAGCATGGCGGCAGCCAGCAGAAAAACAGATTTTTTCATCTTCATAATTCTAGTTTTTAGTTGTTAGTTAGTTTTTAGTTGTTAGCTTTTAGTTGGTAGACCGCGATGCTGGCAGACCGCGCTTTGCGCTGGTAGTGGGTAGTAGGGACGCGGCGTGCCGCGTGAATAGCCTGGCTGTTTCTTGTCTCACGCAGATTAAGCAGATTTTGCAGATAAATAAATCTCTCTAAATCTGTGCACCACAATGTAGGGACGCGGCGTGCCGCGTGAATAGCCTGGCTGTTTCTTGTCTCACGCAGATTAAGCAGATTTTGCAGATAAATAAATCTCTCTAAATCTGTACGCCACAATGTAGGGACGCGGCGTGCCGCGTGAATAGCCTGGCTGTTTCTTGTCTCACGCAGATTAAGCAGATTATGCAGATTATGCAGATAAATAAATCTCTCTAAATCTGTGCACCACAATGTAGGGACCATAGGTGTGCCGCGTGAACAGCCACAATCATGTAACGGCCGCACGACCTACTACTTTTAAGTATTCAGTCCTTCTCGCTGAGTTCGAGCCAGCGCAGCTCCATGTCGTCGAGTTGCTGCTTGATCTGCTCGTAGCGGGCGGCTTTCTGAGCCACATCATCGATGGTCTCGCCGCTGGCAAAAAGGGCATCGAGCTGTTCTTTTTCTTCGTTCAGTGCGGCCATGTCGGCAGTGAGTTGCTCCAGCTCGCGCTTCTCCTTGTAGGTGAGTTTGTTGCTGGTGTCGCGGTTGTTATAGACCTGCCTTTCACGGGGTTTCTCGTTGGCGCGTGCCTGTTCGGCAGCCTCTCGCTCGTGATAGTCCTTCCAGGCGCGGTACTCGCTGTAGTTGCCCGGGAAGTCCTTGATGACCCCGTCGCCCTGGAATACCCAAGTGTGGTCGACCGTGCGGTCCATGAAGAAGCGGTCGTGACTCACGATGATGACACAACCTTTGAATTTGGCCAAATAGTCCTCCAGCACACCCAGCGTCTGGATGTCAAGGTCGTTGGTTGGCTCATCGAGGATGAGGAAGTTGGGCTTCTGCATCAGCACGGTCGCCAGATAGAGCCGCCGCTGCTCGCCGCCGCTGAGCTTGGCGATGAGTTTCTGTTGGTCGCGCACGGTGAAGAGGAACATGTTGAGGAACTGCGAGGCCGAGTAGTGGTTGCGCTCGTCGAAGTAGACCTCCTCGGCGATGTCGCGCACGGCATCGATGACCTTCTTGTCAGGGTTGAACTGGATGCCCTCCTGACTGTAGTAACCGAAGCGCACCGTTTCGCCAATCTCAAAGCTACCACTGTCGGGTTGCAGCTGGCCAAGCAGCAACTTGATGAACGTGCTCTTGCCCACACCGTTGTCGCCCACGATGCCCAACTTCTCGTAGCGGGCAAAGGTGTACTCCAAGTCATTGAGGATGACCTTGTCGCCGAATCGCTTGCACACATGGTGAGCAGTGAAGATTTTGTTGCCAATATAGGTCGAGTTGACGTTGAGGCGCACGTCGCCGGGGTCGTGCACGACACGGGCGCGCTCTTTCAGGTCGTAGAAGGCATCGATGCGATATTGCGCCTTGTGGGCACGAGCCTGGGGCTGGCGGCGCATCCAGTCGAGCTCGGTGCGCAACAGGTTGCGGGCACGCTCGACAGCGGCATTCTGTGCCTCGATGCGCTCGGCACGCTTCTCCAGGTAGTAGTTGTAGTTGCCCTCGTAGCTGTAGATGGATTGCTGGTCCATCTCCAAAATCTTGTTGCAGATATTGTCGAGGAAGTAACGGTCGTGGGTGGCCATGAGCAGGGTGATGTAACTGCGTTTGAGATAGTTCTCGAGCCACTCAATCATGTCGATGTCCAGATGGTTGGTGGGCTCGTCGAGGATGAGCATCTGCGGCTCGCTGATGAGCAGCTTGGCTAGAGCCACGCGCTTGACCTGACCACCCGACAGTTGGGCGATGGGTTGGTCATAATCATCAATTTTGAGCATGGTCAGGATCTGCTTGAAGCGATCCTCATNNCCGGCATTGTCCATGGCCTGGATGGCGGCTGTCATCGCATCGGCATCGCCGCTGCGCAGTGCATGCTCATAGTCGCGCACAGCCCGACTCTGACGGTCATCGCCCCACAGACAGGTGTCCATCAC
>DEKO01000086.1:0-2747 GCA_002353885.1 Porphyromonadaceae bacterium UBA2720 | reverse complement strand
GTTGAGCAGCGTGCTCTTGCCGGTGCCGTTCTTGGCGATGAGCCCGATTTTCTCGCCCTCGGCCACACCGAAGGTGATGCCACTGACGATGACATCGGCGCCAAACGACTTGGTCAGGTTCTCGACTTGCAGATAACTAGCCATATACTAAAGATATGAATATTAGCATTCGCGGGGTTTAAGACATAAGAACATAAGGACAAAAGAGTTTTTTTTGCAGGTGTCACGAGGAGGTTGTCACGAATTTGAGAATTTCAGAATTATAACGACCGCCATTCGCGGGGTTTAAGACACAACGCGAACACAGACGGTCACTTGCCCAGCAGATGGTTAATCAATTCGTTGACATCGACAATGTCCACCACCTGGTCGCCATTCAGGTCGCTCAAGAACGTGTTGCCACTGCCGCCCAGCATCATATTGACCATTTGGTTGACATCGGCGATGTCCAGTTGCATATCATCGTTCAAGTCGCCCACCGGTCCCATCTCGCGTACACTGGCAAACTGGCTTCCACACGACTGTTCAAACAGCTCTTTGCAACCTTGAGGCACATAGAGGATGCACCCATAGATGCCATCACCAATCCCCGAGCACCATCCTGGCAAGGGCTGCTTGCGATAATAGTAGACACGCTTGAGATTCGTCAAGCCGAAACAGGGGACATCAATGGCCTCAACACCCTCCGGAATGTTGATGTCAAAAAGCTTAATATTGGATTGAAATGCCCCCCTGCCAATTCGCTTGACCGACTCCGGCAATCTCAAGCTGGTCAGGTTGCGGTTGTTACAGAAGGCGTTAGCCCCGATGTACTTCAGTCCCTTTGGCAACTTGACGTACTTGAGATTATCATTTAAACTGAATGCCTCGTCGGCAATGCAAGTAGTTCCCTCCTTGATGATGTAATGGCTGTACATTCCATGTTTGTTGTTCAGTGCCACCGGCCCCAGATACTGCAACCCGCTGCCCCGCTCCTGCGACCACTTTGTGTATTCCATTGCAAACCTACCAAACGACTCAATGCTCTGGGGAACATAGACCGAATCCAAGCTCTCGCACTCATTGAATGCGGCATCACCAACACGGGTCAGTCCTTCATTCAAGATGACAGTCGTCAACTTACTGCAGTAACTGAACGCCAGATCATCAACGGTTCTGAAACTCTCGGGCAGTCGCACCACTCCCTCGCGCCCCGCCGGGCAGAAGAATAGGGTGTCTTGCTGCTTGTTGGCCAACATGCCGTCAACAGCCGTGTAATGGGCATTGTCGGGGTCAACTTGTATGGCGGGCAATTGGAAATTCCGCTCAAAGACCTGTGAACCCAAGTAAGAAACACTGGCAGGAATCTCGACTTGCTTGAGATAACAGCCGCCAAAAGCACGCGATTCGATTGTATCAACCCCCTGTTCGAATACCACCGAGCGCAATCCTGACGGACAGAATGCCGACTCACAAATGCGCCTCACCGAACCGGGGATGACCAAATCAAGTGAGCGGAAATCCACCCCCTCGAACGCGGCAATATCAATGACCTGCAACGAGCGGGGCAACCCATTGATGTAATGCAAGTAATAGCACTCGCTGAACGCCCGTTCGCCAATCTCGCGCAGCGACTGCCCGAACCACACCGAGTCGAGTGGCACATAATCAAAAGCCATGTAACCAATCGACTGAACATGGTCGGGAATCTTTATTTTCCGCAGAAACGTCTCTGCGAACGCATACCCTTCAATTTGCTCCAAGGCCTGGGGGAGCTCGATTGCTCCAAGGGCTGATTCATAGAAAGCCCCATCCCCGATCACCTTGAGTTGAGGCGGCAAATCAATAGTATTCATGCTGTAAGTTCCAGCAAATACGCCCGAAGGCAACGCCTGAATCTTGTCGCTCAAATTGCAAGTCTGCAGGTAGTAGCACCATGCAAATGCCATATCTCCCAGGTCTACGACAGAGTTGGGCAGAGACACTTCGGTCAAACCACTGCCATAAAATGCCTGCTTGCCGATGCGGGTGACAGAGGAGGGAATGCTGATGGTCTTGAGCGAGCGGGCCATCCTGAAGGCGCTATCGCCGATGGCACCCACCTGATAGGTCTTGGCATTGTGCTGCACAATGGGCGGGATGTCAATGTGACTGCGCTGGGCATAGTTGAGCGTGTCGTTGGGCAACATATAGGTAACCTCGGCAATCTGCTCATCCTCGTCGACAATTCGAAACTGTAAACCCTGATACTCAAAAGCCTGGCTCACAACAGCCCAAGCCAGCAGTAGTAATGTAGCAATCTTCTTCATGACTCATTCAGTTCTGTAAAAACGATAACACACGGCAAAGATACAACTAAAAAACTCATCAACCAAAACAAGCACTCACAAAAAGCATGGCAATGTCAGAAAAAAATGCTACTTTTGCCGAAAAGATGAGAACATGGACGAAACAAACCCCATAGATACAATGAAAGAAAAGTTTAGACTAATGATGGTGCTGGCGGTGGTGATGATGGCCCTGGCTGCACAGGCACAGAAGTTTGCCATCCTGAGCGACATCCATGTCACCCCCGGTAACGCCAACGAGACGCAGTTGCGCAAGGCGGTGGCCGAAATCAATGCGTGCGATGCCGATGCTGTCCTGCTCACGGGCGACCTGACCAACGAGGGCAGTGACGAGCAGCTACGCAATGTCAAGGGCATCATGGACGGTGTGACCAAGCCGCTGTATGTCATCCCAGGCAACCACGAGAACAACTGGAGCCA
>DEKO01000030.1 GCA_002353885.1 Porphyromonadaceae bacterium UBA2720 | reverse complement strand
AGAAGCGGGCTCAGAAGAAAGCGAAAGACGAAAAAAACGCCGAGTATCTCTACTACCTCTACACCATCGCCCTGTCCAACCTCAATAACGACAGTGCCAACTTCTATATCACCCAGCGTGCAGCACTCGACACCACCAATGTCCAGTGGCAGCTGGACGCTGGAAATTTTTTCGAAGAATATATTGCCGACTATCCAACTGCACTTTCCTACTATCAACGAGCATTAGAACTAGCTTTTTCACGACATGGTAACAACCATCCAGATATTGCAAAAGCATATAGTAATATCGGAAGCATTTATAATATCCAAGGAGATTATAACATGGCACTGGAGTGTCAGTATAAATCACTTGAGATAAACAGAGCTCTTTTTGGCGAGAACGACCCTAGTGTGGCTGCATCTTACAACAGTATAGGAATCATACTTGAGGCACAAGGAAAACACGAAAAAGCCTTAGAATATCATAATAAGTCACTGGGAATTGAGGCCAATTGTGGCGGTGACTATCTCGGCGTTGCATCATCGTACAATAACATGGGAGTTGTATATGACCACCAGGGAAGATATGACAAAGCATTGGAATACTACAGCAAGGCTCTGGAAATAATGAAATCACACTTAAGCGAGAATGAGTCAAGAATTGCCCTTTCTTACAATAACATCGGAATTATTTATTTCAAGCAAGGAGACTATAGCAAAGCATTAGAGAGTCTAGAAAAGGCTCTGAAGATAAAAATTGCCTCTTTTGGTGAGAACCACCCCGAGGTAGCTGACTCATACATTAATATAGGCCTTATCTACGATGACAAAGGAGAATACAACAAGGCATTTGAGTACTACAACAATTCGCTGAGAATATTGCTTTCTATATTCGGTGAGAATCATCCCAAAGTGGCGACAGTTTACAACAACATCGGGAACATCTGCTATTTCCAAGGTGAATATAATCAGGCATTGGACAGTCACAACAAGGCGCTTGAGATTAGAAAGTTAATATTTGGCGAGAAGCACCCTGATGTAGCTGACTCATATAATAATATAGGCCTTATATACGACGACAAAGGAGAATACAACAAGGCACTAGATAGTTATAATAAGGCTTTGGGGATAAGGATATCCATTTTTGGTGAGAATCATCCCGATGTCGCGACTGCGTATAATAACATCGGGCGCGTCTACTACTCTCAAAAGAAAAGTGGCCAAGCTTTGAAATACTATAACAAGGCACTTGAGATTAGAAAGTCAATATTTGGCGAGAACCATAAAGATGTGGCCATGCTGTACAATAACATAGGTGATATCTACTACGAGCAAAAAAAGATCAACCAAGCATTAGAAATCTTCAACAGAGCTATAGAGATTTATAAAGCCACTGTGGGTGAAAATCATCATTACGTGGCAGTGACATACAATAACATTGGCAACTGTTATGTGTCGCTTAAAAACTATGGTGACGCATTGACTTGTCTCAACAAGGCACTTGCAATCAGTAAAGCAGTATTTGGAGAGAATCATAACGACGTTGCAATGATGTACAATAATTTAGGCAACATATACTTTTACCAAAGTGAAAACAACAAGGCATTAGAGTACTACGGCAAAGCCTTGACAATTTGGGAAAGTATTTTCGGAACAGACCACCCACAAGTGCAATTAGTCAGAAAGAACATTAAAATAGTAGAGCAAAAAATAGCAAAACAAAAATGAGGAAATGTTCATTTAAATTACCTTTTGTCGAGGCAGACGGCATTCTTCATTTTTGGATAAAATGCTCACGCTTGGCCATCAGCGAGCCAGCTCGCATGGCACTCCCTTAATCGCATTTTTCATTCTTCATTATTCATTAAAATATGGGACAGGAATTTAAGTATTACGCATTCATCAGCTACAGCTCAAAAGACACCGCATGGGGCAAACGCCTGCAGCGCAAGTTGGAGAACTACCGCATGCCGGCCACACTATGTAACGAACGCGGATGGAAACGTCGCCCCATTAACCCTATCTTCTTTGCACCAACCGACATCCAGCCAGGCGGACTGGACAATGAGCTTCAAGAACGGCTACGCGCCTCACGCAATCTGATTGTCATCTGCTCACCCAATTCGGCAAAAAGTGAGTGGGTTGGACAAGAAATAGCGTTTTTTCACAGTTTGGGCCGAGTCGATAATATACACTTCTTTATTGTCGATGGCATACCGCACAGTGGCAACCCTGACACTGAGTGCTTCAACCCCGTGGTTGACCGCCTGGGCATGCCCGAAATCCTAGGAGCCAGCATTCATGAGCAGAATTTCAAGTGGCCCTGGCTCAATCGCGAGCGGGCCTACGTGCAGCTGGTCTCGAAATTGCTAGGCGTTGAGTTCGATGCCATCTGGCAACGACACCGGCGACTCCTGATCCAAAAAACAGTGGGTTGGATTGTTGGAATTCTGGCCATACTAGGGGCCATTTGGGCCGTATGGCAATACAATCAACCCTTTGACGCTGAAATGTCACTGGTTGAGACCACTGTTCATAACGACCAACTGCCTCCACTGAGCGATGCAATCATCACCCTGTCGCTTGACAATGAGACCAAAACAGACACGTTGCCCGCACTGGATGGCAAAGTCACGTTCACCAACATACCGCATCGTTTTCTCGACAAACAAGTGCATGTGACCGTCAGGCAAGCACGTGAAGAGGCCAACCTTCGCGAATTTCTAGATGTTGACACAATGGTGATTTTGACAAAGCGAACCCAGGTGAACATCAACCGCAATCATGGCTACTATGGCAACATTCGTTTCACCGTTTGGGACAATGGGCCTGTTCCAGGCTTTGAAGTGACTATTGTTGGACGCAAGGTGACATCGGATGACGAAGGCGTTGTGAGCCTGTATGTACCATTGGATCAGCAACGCACTGCCTATACTGTGACTGCAGAAGTACCATTTGTCAGAAATATAGTGGATATGCCGCAAGGTGAGGATGATATCTTACAATTGAAGTGACGAGAGAACCATCTTGGACAGCGGTTTGCTACGGGCATGATTTTTGCCTTATACTTTGAGATTTACTAACAACACACAACTATGGGACGGAAACGAGGCAAGAAGGTCAAGGTCACGGCGGTGAACTGGGATGCGGTCAAGGCAATGCGACGCGGGCAACGCGAGGCCGAACAGCAACTGCTGGGGCCGGGATTTCACAGCACGACGCAAGCTCACCGGTCTAAGAAAACCTACACCCGCAAGACCAAACACAAGAATGCTATCGACGGCTAGCTGTGAGTGGCTAGTTTGTTTACTAACTCATGAGTAGATACAATGGAACGAACAACCTTTGAACAATGCATCGACCGCCACTCCGAGGCGATTGAACAGATACGTCAGGCGGCGCATGAGTTGCACCGCGCTGTGAACCAGACCTATGGCCAGGGGTTGCCCTATGCCGTGCACCTCGACATGGTGGCCAGCCAGGTGATGAGCCATGGCCATGAGGTGTGCGCCGGCGAGCACGACGTGCTGCCGATGGTGTTTGGCGCCTACTTCCACGACTCAATCGAGGACGCCCGCCAGACCTATAACGACGTGACGCGGCTGGCAAGGCAGTGGATGGACGACGAGCAGGCCCACATGGCGGCCGAGATAGTCTATGCGCTGACCAACGACAAGGGCCGTACACGAGCCGAGCGCGCAGGCGAGCGATACTATCAGGGCATACGCCAGACGCCCTATGCACCGCTGGTCAAGCTGGCCGACCGTGTGGCCAACATGACCTACTCGGCCACCCACGACAATGCTGACAATGTGCACATGCGTGAGGTCTACCGCCGCGAGTTGCCTCACTTCCTGGAGGCCATCACTGCCCACGACGATGACATCCGCCTCGCCTTGCCACAAGCCTTGTTGGCGACTCTGTAACCAATCTCTAGATCCGATGTCCCTCTAGCCTCCTCAATCCCTCCTGAAGAAGGGGAAGGACTGAGTGGCAGCATCCAAAAACTAACAAGTAGAAACTAGAAACTAAAAACCATGCATGGATTTGAGATCTTCCGCAATTTTCTGACCAGCGAGGGTTATCCCATCATTGACGACAAGGAGACTTTCTTCGTGTTCAAGAGCGAGGGAGCTGCCTTCTTGGTGTTCAAGAACCCGTCGCCCTATGTGCAGGTGGCCATGCCGCTCAACGTGGGCGACCACGACCGTAGCCAGCTGCTGGAACTGTGCAACGAGATGAACGACAACTGCCTGATGATGAAGTTTGTCACACGCACCGACCATGTGCTGGCCAACTTCGAGTTCCCGATTTTTGAGGACACGTCCACCGAGTTCCTCGAGTCAATCATGCCCACCATTGACGGCGCGACCGACGAGTTTCTGGACAAACTCTCGGCATTGTAGCCCTGACGCCTGACTCAGTGAGTCTTGTGACGATGCGAGAACAGGCTCTGCGGCAGTTCCATGGCCAGGATGATGCCCAGCACGATGGCGATGGCAATCTTGATGGCCGTCCATCCACTGGCCGATGACAGGTCGAACCGCGCGTCGGTCAGGTAATAGGTGAACCAGAAGATGCCCGCACCGGGCACCAACGGGAAGATGCCGCACAACAGGAACACCTGAGCCGGCGAACGGAACGGGATGGCCGCCATGCGCGACAGGATGCACACCAGCATCGTCGCTGCTAAGGTGGCCACCGTGGGGGTCGCGCCTGCCTGCCGCACGAGTAGCAAGTAGAGCATCCAACCGATGGCACCAATCACGCCAGCCGGCAGATAGTGCTCGCGGTCGACACCGAACAGCAGTGCAAAGGCTGCTGTACCCACCCCGGCGGCCAGCGCTTGCCAGCCCAAGCCATAGGTCTCCGGACTGACCATGATGCCGTTGAGTTGAACCATGCCACCATGACAAGCACCGTCAATGACAAAAGCCAGCGAAACACCGGCCGCGATGCAGAAGAAGCCCAGCATGGCGTCGGTCAGTCGCGTGAATCCAGCCAGATAGTCCGAGTTGGCCAGGTCACGTACCCCGTTGACGAAGGGAACACCCGGAATCAGCGGCATGATGGCGCCAATGATGACATTGGCCAAGCTCACACCCAGACCGATGCGCCATGAGGCGATGCACAGCAGCGTGGCCAGCAGCGCATTGCCGATTCCGCCCACAATCTTGGACATGTAGCGCCCGCTCACGCCGATGACAAACAGGTTGAGCAACAATCCCACCACCAGTGCCACGGCGCAGTCAATCCACCCACCACCAAACACCGCACAGAATCCCGCCGCACCGATGCCCGAGCCCAGCGTCTGCTCCCAGCTGGGCTTGGCCGGCGAGCGGCGAATGGCGTCCAGTCGTGTGCGCGCCTCCACCAGATCGGTCTGGCCTGTTGCGATGTCATAGCTCAGACGGTTCACCGCCACCACCTTCGACAACTGAATGCCGCGGATGGGGATAAACTCGACATTGGCATAGGTCGATGCCTGCCCGCCCGACTTGGCCACCTTGTTGGCATGGCCGGTGGTGAAAATGCCATTCGACAACACGAAGAAGTTGCCCGAGTCAACCCCAAAGTGCGACGCAATGCGACCCATGATGTCCTCGACGCGCGAGATTTCAGCACCATTCTCCAGCAAGATGTGGCCGGCATCGGCCGCCAGCTCCAGCACTTCGACAAAGTCGGCCGACTGCGCCGATTCTTGTTCTTTGATATTATTTTCCATCTAGACTTTAGTTTCTAGTTGTTAGTTCTTTGTTTTTAGTCGCTGCTAGGCAGTCTGCTAAATAAACCTGTCTGCTAGATCTGCATGAGAAAAATCCTTCTCAGAATGATTCATAGTTCGGTAATCACGCGGCATGATTCATAGTTCGGTAATCACGCGGCACACCGCGTCCCTACAATATAAAATTGTCTGGCAATTCATTTTGACACACCCTCGGTGAGGCCGAAGGCCAAAGGGCCAATAGCGGGCCAAAGGTCCAAACAGCGGCCGAAGGCCCAACTTGTCATTGCCTGTTGCGCGGATGATGTTCCATGATCTCCTGGCGCAAGCGCGAGCGGTCGATGTGCACATAGATCTCGGTCGTGGTGATGCTCTCGTGCCCCAGCATCTGCTGGATGGCCCTCAAGTTGGCCCCGCCCTCGAGCAGGTGAGTGGCAAACGAGTGACGCAGCGTGTGCGGACTCACTGTTTTGTGTATGCCTGCCAGCTCGCACAGACGTTTGATGATGATAAACACCATCTGCCGCGACAGCTGCCCCCCGCGACGGTTCAGGAACAGGATGTCCTCACAGCCTCGCTTCACCACCAGGTGGCTGCGAACCTCACTCACATAGCGGCCTATCAGCTCCAGCGCCACCTGCGAGATGGGCACCAGCCGCTGCTTGTCGCCCTTGCCCCGCACCACGACAAACTCCTCGTCGGCATAGACTAGCGACATCTGCAGCCCCACCAACTCACTCACCCGCAGACCGCAGCCATACATCGTCTCGATGATGGCCCGGTTGCGCAGCCCCTCGGGCGTGCTCATGTCGATGCACCCCACCATAGCGTCAATCTCGTCGAGCGTCAGCACCTCGGGCAGATGGCGTCCCAGCCGCGGCGAGTCGAGCAGACTGGTCGGTGTATCGTCGGTGAACCCCTCGAGTCGCAGATACTTATAGAAGCTCTTGATGCCCGAGATGATGCGCGCCACCGAGCGTGGCCCGATGCCCAGGTCGTGCAACGCCGCCACAAAGTGGTCCAGGTCGTCGGTCGTGGCCCGCTCCACAGCTATGCCCTGGTCGGCCAAAAAACCCGTCAACTTGTCCACATCATCACCATAAGCCGCTGCCGTGTTCTCGGCCAGCCCCTTCTCGATGCGCAGATACACCAGATAATTGCGCTTCACCCGCTCTATGTCATCAATATCTCGCATGGCACAAGTTAGACTTTAGTTTCTAGTGGTTAGTTTTTAGTTGTTAGCTATAAGCCTTTTAAAAAGCTTTCAGCTTTTTGCCTTTAGCCATTTAAAAGCCTGGCTTTTAGCTATAAGCAGTAAGCAATAAGCCAATAGCGGCCGAAGGCCCAAACAGCGGCCGGAGGTCAAAAAGCAGTTCCCCCTTTAGGGGGTTAGGGTGACAACGGGGGCTAGCCTGGAATATGAGCGGGGGTGGGTGGGGTCGTAGTTGTGGGTGAGTTGGACGGTGCCGGCCTGGGTGTCGAACACAAGGGTGGTGGCGCTGATCCAGTTCACATAGTGGACCTGCACAGTGAGGGTGGTGGCACTGGTCCAGGCATAGGCGGCTGCGGTGACAAAGTTGCGGCGCAGGCCAGCGAAGCGGGCACGGGCCCCGATGGAGTATGGTGGCTCGCCGTTGATGTGACTGTAGGCCCACTGCTTATGCCCCATGGCGATGTTCTCGTTCAGACCATTGCTATAGTTGATGTGCATGATCAGCTGCTTGCCGTCCTGACTGAACGTGATCTGGTCGATGCCGTCGGCGTTGGGCTGCAGTTTGAAGCCGGCTGCGGACTGTTGCGACGAGCGTTGTTTGCCCTGAGGCAGTGGCAGCGCTGCCTGGCTGCAAGCTTGGGCCAACCGGCGGTCGGCCTTACGGTCAACCTTGACGTTGTGGTCAACACCCGGCATCAGTTGTCGCCAGATGCAAGCCAGCTCGTCGTGTCCACGGCTGCTGCGACCCAGGATGACGACGACGATGTCACTGGCAGGGTCAATGACCACAAACTGCCCGAAGGCTCCGTCCATGCGATAGGCCGTGGGCCACTTGCAGCGCCACAGCTGGTAACCATAGCCCTGGTTGCCGTCGGTGGGGGCCTGCCCCTCGACGTTGTCATAGTTGATGTGCCGCTGGGTCATGAGGTCAATCCACTGCGCGGGCACCAGTTGTCGGCCTTGCCATTGTCCCCGTTGCAGCATGAGTTGTCCCACCTTGGCCAGCGACTCGGCCTGTATGCGCAACCCCCATCCGCCGGTGTTGATGCCCTCGGGGCTAAGTTCCCAGTCGACCTCGGTGATGTGCATGGGTGTGAACAGTCGCTCGTCGAGCAGCTGCAGCACGGTCTTGCCCATGACACGCTGCACGATGGCCGATAGCATGTAGGTCGACATCGAGTCGTAGAACAAGTGTTGCCCAGGCTCGCCCACAGGATAGGCCAGCCAGGTGCGCAGCCAGTTGTCGACATTGTTGCGCATGGTCCAGTCGGGCTTGATGCCGCTGCTCATGGTCAGCAGATTGTCGATCGTCATCTGTGCCAGTGCGGCACTGACGGTGTCGGGCAGTTGGTCATGCATGATGGCAGCGACGCGGTCGTCGAGGCACAGGCGGTTGTCAGCGATGGCCAGGCCCACTGCCAGTGCGACAAAGGTCTTGCTGGCCGAGTAGAGCGTGTGGGCATCCTGGTCGCGGAAGGGCGCAGGATGCACCTCGGCCACGACGTGGCCATGCCGCAGCACCATCACATGGTGCACTTCGGTCTCGGGCAGAGCCATGAGTGAGTCAACGAATTGGTTGACAGCCAGTGTGCTGAGTCCTTGCTGGGCTGGTGTTGACCGTGGCAGGTCGCCGGTCTGTGCATGGATGCTCACTGCAACCAAGGTCACGATCAGGAGAGACAGAATTTTCTTCATATTTAGTTTCTTGACTTTAGTTTTTAGCTATTTAAAAGCCTGGCTTTTAGCTATAAGTATAAGCTGTAAACAATAAGCCAATAGCGGACGACAGGCTCAAACAGCGGCCGGCAGGCCAAAATGCGGCACGATTTTTGCTTGTTAGGGGCAAAGATAGGGCAAAAGTGGGATAACACCAAATTTTTTAAACCATATTTGCCCGAAGTCATGAAATTATTACTACCTTTGTCCGTTTAGAGAGATAAAGATGAAATATACCTGTCCGAAATGTGGCAAGCACCTCGAACTCAGCGTCGAGACCTTGATTGCCAACGAATATAAGACTGTGTGCCCGCAGTGCTTGACGCAACTCGAGATTGTGGGCGACTATGCCTATGTGCCCCTTGACGACGGCTCGCTTGAGCTGCGCCGCCAGGACGAGGCGCCCCAACAGCCTGCCGAGGCCATCGAGGCCACCTCAGTGCCCATCCAAGGGCAGCAGCCATTGCCTGCCCAGCCGCTGCCTGCCCAGCCACTGCCGTCGCAACTGGGTGGTGACGGTCGTGACCCGCTCTTTGATGAGGCGGTGCGCTTCCTGGGCCAGTGCAGTGCCATCACGCCGGTCATGCTGCGCGACTACTTCAACATCCCCTTTGAGCGCGCTCAGGACCTCATCAGGCAACTCGAGCAGGCGGGTTTGATCGGCCCCTATCGTGGTGGCGCGCCGCGCCAGATTCTCATCGACCATCAGCAAGGCCTGCCGCGCACGGGCATCTTCGGGAAGCGCTACGACCCCAACACCCAGCAGTCTGATGATGTCGAGCGCCCTCAAGGCGGCAAGATGGTGAGCATCAACTGTGGCAGCTGCCTCATCTGGCTGGTGCTCATCGGGTTTCTCATTTTCCTGTTGGTCAAGTGAGTGCGAGCCCCCTACTCACTACCCACTACCCACTACTCACTTTAACAGAAACAAAGGTGTACTACTTATTTATCAATGACGAGCAACGCGGGCCATTCTCGATTGAGCAACTGGCCGAGATGGGCATCACGCCCGAGACCGAAGTGTGGACCGAGGGCATGGACGACTGGCGCCAAGCCGGCGATGTGCCCCAGCTGACCTCCCTGCTGCAACGGCTGGAGTATGAGCGCGCCACCGTACGCAATCATGTGGCACCTCCACAGCATGCCACTCCGCCACCTGTGCCGCCCGCCTGGGGCACTCCCCTACCCAACCAACAGCCGCAGCCCACACCGGTTCAACCCAAGCGCAAGTCGGGCAGCGGCACCAAGTGGCTGGTAGCCCTGCTCATCGTGCTGGTGGTGCTGGGCGTACTCGTCGTCACCGTGCCCGACCGCGAGGCCCACCGACAGGCCATCGTGGGCTCGTCGCGCGAGTGGGTCAACGACAAGGTCGAACAGCGCGACATGGGCGACATCTTGGGCGAAGTGGTCAAGTGGGTGACTGGCAAGGGGGCCGACCTGACCATCGACCAACTGCTGCAGGTCGACAACCACTTTGTCTACTCGACCGGCAAACTCATGGTGGGCGACGAGCCCAAGACCATCTCGCTGGGCATCCTGGGACATGTGTTCACCTTCAGCAAGGACGACCTCGAACGATACTTGCAACAAGCCATGGGGGTCGAGCAACAGGAACAGCAGCCCAGCGTGGGCGTCACGCCGCCCCCTGCCGAGGAACCTGTCGAGCCTGAATATGCACCCGACGACACCCTGGGCAGCGTCATGCCCCGCGAGGATGACGAGCCCTACGATCCGGCCCAGGCCATGATGGACAGTCTGGCACGCAAGGCCAAGCAAGAAGCCATCCGCGTCGCCAAAGAGTGGGCCAAGAAACAGATTGACAACCTTTGATTTCCACCTCATCTTTTTGGGGTAGTCACATACCCACGTAGCCTCGTCTTCAACGTTTGCCACGTGGGGTTTAATCGTTCGCCTCTGTGCCGAGGCGCATACCAATCCAGTCAGGTTGCAGACGTGCCACACCGCATGGCCATCGCTGTAACCGATCGCTGAATATACAGCATGCATCTTTTTTACTAAAAAACTGCTAAAAAAACACAACACATGCCACGATGTGGAAAACATTTTGTAAATTTGCACGTTTTGACGATACTAGATGCTCTAAACTTTCTAGATTCTAGAAAATCTAGAAAATCCAACCTAACAACTAACGTCTAGCGTCTAAAAATTAAAATGTCTAAAGTCTAAAAACTAACGTCTAAAAACTAAATATATGTCATTACTCGCACAAGTCACTACAGCGACCGACAGCGTGGCACAAGGCCTCGCCGACACTGCAACACAGGCTGCGCAAGCCGTCGCCGACACTGTCGCACAAGCTGCACAAGCCGCTGCAGCCCCTGTGGCACAAGCCACACAAGCGGCCGAACCTGTCGTCAAAGAACTCTCGGTGTGGAACCTGACCATGGCCGGTGGCTGGCTGATGATTCCGCTGGCACTGTTGGCCGTGGTGAGCATCTACATCTTCTTTGAGCGCCTGTTTGCCGTGAGCCGCGCGTCAAAGGAAGACTCGGCATTCATGGAGAAAATCAAGAACTATATCCATCGTGGCGAGGTCGACCAGGCAGCACAGCTGTGCAAAGACACCAACACACCCTATGCCCGCATGATCGAGAAGGGTGTGAGCCGCATCGGACGCCCGATGAACGACGTGCTCGTGGCCATCGAGAACGTGGGCAACATGGAGATTGCCAAGCTCGAGAAAGGATTCAACTGGCTGGCAACCACCGCTGCAGGTGCACCGATGATCGGTTTCCTGGGCACCGTCACCGGCATGGTGCAGGCCTTCTTCCAACTGGCCAGCGCCGGCCAGAACAGCAACGTCACCATCCTGGCTAGCGGCATCTATCAGGCACTGGTCACCACTGTGGCCGGTCTGATTGTGGGCATCCTGGCATTGTTTGCCTACAACTACCTGACCAGTCGCGTCAACAAGGTGATGAACAAGCTTGAGGGCAAATCGATGGAATTTATGGACCTGCTCAACGAGCCGGCCAAGTAAACACGCGCGACTATGGCACTGAAACGACAACACGAAACCCTGTCGATGTTCAGCATGGCGTCGATGACCGATGTCATCTTCTTGCTGCTCATCTTCTTCATGGTCACTTCGACGTTCGTCTTCCCGTCGGCGCTCGAGGTCAACCTGCCACAGAGCGGACAGCAGACGGCGCTCAAGCCCACCACACGCATCTACATCGACGAGGAGATGAACATGTTTGCCACTCAGGGCGACAGCATCAGCGAGGGTGCCCTCACGCCACTGGCTCCCGAGCAGCTCGAGCCATTCATGCAGAGCGTGCAAGCTGCCAACCCCGAGGAGTTCATCGCCCTCTATGCCGACGAGGCAGTGCCCTATGGCCGCATCGTCGACGTGCTGGACAAGGGGTCGAAGTGCGGCCTGAAGGTGGTGCTGGCAACCAAGCCCGCCTCGGCCACCTACGCCGCCCAGCAACCTGCACCTGAACAGAATCTGGAGCAAACACAGCACGAATAATGGACGATAACCGCAAAAGCAAAATAGCTGCCCTGTTGCTGACCCTGCTATGGCTGGTGGGGACGGTGTTGGTCATGCTCTATACGCATCTGCACTACGAGTACCCGCCCAAAGGTGCCGAGCTGGCACAGCTCAAGCAAGACACCATCATGTTTGGCGGCGAATTTGTCGAGTTGGGCAACCTGCCCGACCTGTCGCAGAACGAGCAGATGGAGCTGGACACCCCCACACCCACCGAGCAGCAGAGCGAGCAGCCCGACGTCGAGGGTGATGACCTGGACGACGCCGGCAAGCCGGCTCCCAAGCCCGAGCCCAAGCCGGTGGTCGCAGCCAAGCAGGAGTCGCCCATGAAGGTCAAGGAGAAACCCAAGGAAGAACAGCCCAAAAAGACTGGCCCAGCCAAGTCGACCAAGCCCGAGGCCAAGCAAGAGCAGGTGAAGCGTGGCAAAGAGACCACCACACCCAAGAACGACCGCGTCAAGGACGCCTTCGGCAAGAGCACCGGCACCACCACTAGCAAGACCGGCTCGCCAGCAGGCAATGCCAACACCGGCGAACGCAGCGGACAGCCCGGCATCAGTGGCCTGGTGGGCTACACCGCCGAGTACTGGGGCCGTCCACACAGCAAGTGGACCGGCAAAGTCAACGTGCAGGTGCGCGTCAACCCACGTGGCAAGGTCATCGAGGCGCATGCCGTCAGCGGCAGCGGCGAGGCCTGGGCGCACCCCGAGGTGCGACGCTCGTGCGAGCAGGCAGCACGCGAGAGCGCCTTCTCGGTGCCCAAGAACCGCACCAGCGAGGGCATCGGCACCATCACCTGGCGATTTATCTGACACACAACATCCACTCACAACACTGGCCGCTGTCTCATGCATCGAGGCAGCGGCCAGTGTGTTATGTCCACAGTCAACTGGGCGTTCAGAACTTATAGCCCAGCGAGATGTAGAAGTTGTGGTCCTTGGTGTTGACGTCACTGTCCTTGATGATATCGGTCAAGCCACCGTCATAACCCATCGAGATGACCAACTTGCGTTTCATCTCAACACCGGCGCGCACGCCCAGGCCCACCTCAAAGCGCTTCAGTCCATTGGCGTCGCCGAAGACGCTCTTGCCGTCGGTCGTACCAAACAGACCGATGCCAACATAGGGGCCACTCTCGCCGAAGACGGCCACATCGTCGCTGAAGGCATACTTGTAGCCCAGATGCACCGGAATGTCGAGGTAGAAGGGGTTGAACGTTGTGCCATCGGCACTGGCACCGCGCAGCGAGAACAGAGCCGCACCATTGACATAAAGTCCTTGGCTGACCCGAGGCAGCCCGACGTTGACCCGCAAACCGGCGTGGAAGCCGATGCGCGAACTGAACGCCGTGCCATTGAAACTCGACACATTCATACCGGCCACAATCTCCTTGTCGATGCCATCAGCGGCACGAGCACCTGCTATAGTCGCCATGGCGACCATCAGCAGAATCATCATCTTTTTCATTTTCTGTTTCGTTTTCAGTTTTTACGGCCGCAAAAGTACAAAAAAGAATGAATAGTGAAAAATGAATAATGAAAAATGCGATTAAGCGAGT
Organism: Porphyromonadaceae bacterium UBA2720; assembly: GCA_002353885.1. Taxonomy (GTDB): domain Bacteria; phylum Bacteroidota; class Bacteroidia; order Bacteroidales; family Muribaculaceae; genus Sodaliphilus. The sequence continues at coordinate 111 of DEKO01000030.1, read as the reverse complement.
GCCATTGCGAGCTCGCTCGCTGATGGCCGAGCGTGAGCATTTTATCCAAAAATGCGATTAAGCGAGTGCCATTGCGAGCTCGCTCGCTGATGGCCGAGCGTGAGCATTTTA
>DEKO01000125.1:6309-11336 GCA_002353885.1 Porphyromonadaceae bacterium UBA2720 | reverse complement strand
TCTGTGTGCTATATTCTGCCACTTTGAGCCTCCCCCTCTACTACTAAAAAAGTAACTTGAATAAAGAATTACACTTCGTCCAAGTTCTGTTGCGATTTCTTGCTGATCTGGCGGCACAGAATGCTGATGTCGGCGATGAGCAAGGCGGTGAACAGCACGGCAAAGATCCAAAACGTCACCTGCACATAACCGGCACTGAGGTCGCTGATGGCCACCTTGTTGGGCATCAGATCCTGGATGGTCCATGGCTGACGGCCCACCTCGGCCACAATCCAGCCACTGCAACTGCAGATGTAGGTGAGCGGAATGGCGAGTATGCACAGCCAGTACCACCACTTGCTCCATCGCGCCTTGTCCAGGATGTGTGGTTTGTAGACAAACAACAGTGCCAGCAACAAGAACGCCACCAAGAAGCCTCCGATGGTGACCATGATGTGGAAGGTGTAGAACGTCAAGGGCACATTCGGCACAGCCTCCTCAGGACTATCGAGATAGCCGTAGCCGAAGTACTTGAAGTCACGGTTGATGGCCGTGTAGAGGCTGTCGGTGACCACCTTGTCACCTGCACGGCGCGCCACGTCATACTGCGCCATCATCTCCTGCAGACGCTTGCCGGTCTGCATGCGCTCGGCATACGAGACCGTGTTGACGCTGTCGCCATTGGCGTCAAAACTCACACCCTGGATGATGTCCTGGATGCCAGGCACAAAGGCGTTGAAGTCGTGCGTGGCCAAGAACGACAGGCCATAGGGAATGGAGATGTGGAACAAGAAGGGATCCTCATCGTTGGTCGCCGTCTTGGCGGGATTGAGGATGCCGGCAGCCACGATGCTCTGCTTGAAGTCGCCCTTATAGAGACCTTCCATGGCAGCTAGCTTCATGGGTTGGTATTTGGCCACAGTCACGGCACTGGTGTCGCCGGTGACACTGGTGAGAATGATGCCCACGACACCGACCCAGGCACCAATCTTCAAACTGCGCTGACAGTGGTCGCGGTTGCGCTTCTTGAGCATCATCCACGCGCTCACACCCACGACAAACACGCCGCCCAGCGTCCAAGCACTGAGCACCGTGTGCAGAAACTTGCTCACCGCCATGGGCGAGCACGCCACAGCCCAGAACGAGGTCATCTCGTTGCGCATGGTGGCCGGATTGAACTCGCAGCCCGTGGGATATTGCATCCAGGCGTTGGCCACCAATATCCACAGTGCGCTCAGACAGGCGCCAATGGCGGTGAGCCACGTCGAGGCCAGGTGGAAACGGGGACTCACCTTCTTCCAGCCAAAGAACATCACGGCGATGAAGGTCGACTCCATAAAGAAGGCCAAGATGCCCTCAATGGCCAGTGGAGCCCCGAAGATGTCGCCCACAAACCAGCTGTAGTTGCTCCAATTGGTTCCAAACTCAAACTCCAGGATAATGCCTGTTGCCACACCGATGGCAAAGTTGATGCCAAACAATGTCATCCAGAACTTGGTGGTTGCCAGCCACTTCTCGTCTCGTGTGCGATAGTAGATGGTCTCCATGATGGCAATGATCACGCCCAGTCCCAGCGTGAGCGGGACAAAGAGCCAATGATAAATGGCCGTCAGGGCGAACTGCGCCCGCGACCAGTCGACTAGGGTGGTTAATTCGTCCATTTCTTGTTTTTCATTTATAGGTTATCAGTTGTCAGTAATCGGCTGCATGGTCCGAGACTCTATCTCGGAATACTCAGACACGTTGTCACTACCTGCTTCTTGACGCTCGCCTTTTGCCTTTTGGCTCTTGTCCACCAGCTCGTGGCGCACATAGTCGGCCTTTTGCTCGTCGGTATCGGCCTTGCTGGCCAAGAAGTTGGGGAAGAAGATAAACCGCACGATGACAAAGAAGATGACCACCTTAATGGCAATGATGGCCCACAACGTGCGCCCCAACGTCATGGCCCTGAAGCCGTCGACGTAGAAGTAGAACACACGTTGCAGCCAGTTGTCACCGCGCAGTTTATCTTCGCTAGGGTTCATAGGCTCACTTGATGACCTTGAGGGTTTGCACGCGGTCGCCAGCCTGGGCGCGAACGATATAGGCGCCGCTGGGCAGACCACTCAGGCCGGTAGTGGTACGAGCCGTGAGCACGCAGCGTCCATTGAGGTCGTAGACATTGACCACCTCGGCACCCATGAACTCAATCTGGTCGCCATTGAGGTTAACCAGCTGGTCAGCATCACGCAGTGTGACAGGCAGTGCAGTGGTCCCACTCACCTCATAGTCCAGGATGGGGCTGATGGCAAACGACATGGGGTCGTCGACATTCTCGTACCATTGTCCGGTCTCGAGGTAGCCATAGCCTGTGCCATCGTCATCGAGCACAAACTGCCACGACGTGCACTTCTCGCCCTCGCCACGGCGGTGCACCAGCATGGCGATGTCATCGCCGTCGTTGTTGGGGAATCCGCCGATGGTGACAAAGAACTCGCCATCGACCTTAACCGGCTGATCAAAGTGCCAGATAGTCTCGACCACATTCTGGTCGTCATATTTCAGCTCTGAGGCCTTGATGGCACTCTCGGCCAGGACTTCGCCCGGCATGCCCTGCTCATCGGCTGCCACAATCTTGACCGTGATGTCGGCATCGGTGGTCACGCAAGTGGTCTTGGCGAAATAGACTGCCACACTGTCGATCTGCGCCGGTGCCAACGGGGCCTGGAAGTGCTCAGCAAACTCGGGCATACCCAGCCAGTTGGTGCCGCCATAGTTGCCATACCATCCCATCTCGATGGCAGCCAGGTCGCTATTCTCCTCGGGGGCAATGTTCCAGATGTACTGTGCGCCACCAGCCTGCACGGCATAGAGCATCACGTCCTGGTCGCTGCCCAGGTCATTGCTGGCGGTGAGCATCAGGCTGTAGGTGCCTGGAGTGGTATAGGTCACAGTGGGGTGCTGGTCGGTCGAGGTCAAGGGGTCGGTACCCGTGAACTCCCATGCCCAGCTGGTGGGACGGCCTGTCGAGAGGTCGCGGAACTGCACCGGCACATCGACCGGCACAAAGGCTGCGCGGAAGGGCGACAGATAAGCCTCATCGGGCATTCCAATCTTTGCCTCAGGAGCCTGTCCCTTGACGATGACATAACCCTCGCGAGTGATTGTGATGCCATCAACGGTCAAGGTCACGTCGTAGGTGCCAGCCTTGTTATAGGTCACCACCGGGTTCTGCTCGGTCGAGGTGGCTGGCTCACCGCCTGCAAAGGTCCAGGCCCAGTTGGTGGCGCCAGTCGAGAGGTCCTTGAAGTGGACCTGCTCACCCTCGTTGATGGTGATGCTGGTGGCATTGTCGTCGACCTGCACGATGCGGAAGCCGTCCAGTGCCTCGTCCTCGCCATAGTCGCCCTCATAGACAAACGAGAACTGCAGCGACTTGCCGGCATACTGTGCCAAGTCGACCTCAAACTTGACCCAACGCTGCCCATCGTAGGCATTGTCCTGGGCCCAAAGGAACTGGTCGATGAGCAAAGTCTGGTTCTCGCCCTCGATGGCATAAAGCTTCCAAGCGCCATAGATGAGATAACCCGCATTGGCAAAGCAGTAGAACTCAAGCGTGCTGCCCGGACGGATGTCGATGGCTGGCGAAGTGGCTGTCTCATGCTGGTTGCTGCCATATTTCAGCGTTAGGCTATACTGGCTCTCGCTATCGACCGTCGTGAATGGCACCGCGCCATAGGTTGTAGGCGTGGCGCGCAGCTGCCAAGTCTCGCTGCTGGTCGACTCATAGGTCCATGTTGCAGCCTCTTCCTGGCTGTCCCAGCCCTGTTCATAATAAGCTACTGTCGCTTCGTCACACGAAAAGTTGGCCACAGCTTGTGCATGTCCTGTGATGCCCATCCAAGCCAAGGCACTCAGCAAAAGTAAAGATTTCCTCATAAATAATTGGTTTAGTGTTAATAATTTGGGACAAAGATAGTCAAAAAAACTAAATTTACAAACCTTCTGCACAAAAAAATGGCCATTAGGGCGAATTTTGCCCGATGGCCATGAAAAAACGGGGAGGCTGCCGCCAGCGTTATGGCACTGCCACGACCTTGCCACGGTGGATGTAGAGGCCGCACGATGGTTTCTTGACACGGATGCCGCGCAGGTCGTAGTAGACATCATCGTCGGTCGTCGGGGCGGTGATGCCGTCAACACCCGAGTAGGGGAACGCGTTGACCTCGATGATGTTCTTAAACTTCTTCCACCCTCTGAGTGACTCATAGGTAGCTTTTGCGCCAACAGGGACATAAAGTGTGACCCGCTCGCTTATCTCTGTCGGCGGATCATTGAGCATCAGACCAGGAATAGCGGCCTTGCTATAGAAAACGCTCATTGGTGATATAATGCTAACAGCGTCACTGACGGGTCGCCGTGTGCGGCGAACGTTCAGTGACGCTGATGTAGGTGATTGAAGCTGTCTGATGGACAGTAATCGATGGGCTGTTTATTTGGCCATGTGCTGCCGGAGTTCGGCTTTGTCGATGACGACATAGACGGTGTCGACCACGCGGCCACCACCGCCCTGCTGACGCATGATGTTGGCAAAGTTCTTGTCCAGCACCACCACATCATCCACAAAGTAGTCTGACCGTCCGCGGTTTTCAAACCAGTTCCAACCCATGACGCGGTGGTACTTGATCTTGATTTTCCAACCTTCGACTTGGGCTTGCTGCATGAGGTTGATGAGCGAGTCTTGACCAGTTCGGTCGTTGTCGAACGAGAATTCAAACGGTTCGCCGGCGGTGTTCATGCCGGTCTGGGTCATATTGAGCCGCCCGTCCCACGAGTCCCAGATGAGTCCCGACTTGGCGAACTCGATGAGTGTGCCCACCTTCTCGCCGTCGGAGTAATGTTCCTTGCACGATGTCAATGTCGAGGCCAGCAAAACGGCCAAAGCGAGTAATTGTAATTTCTTCATTGCTAATCTGAATTTCAGTTGCAGACACAGCAAAAACCATGCCACACAACCAGTTTCCCACCTAAGTCCCAAATATCTCACACAGATTGCTGCGCGCGTTGCG
>DEKO01000125.1:5996-6261 GCA_002353885.1 Porphyromonadaceae bacterium UBA2720 | reverse complement strand
GCGAGCACTTCGTGGTTGTTGAGCGGCACTGGTGGCAGGGACAATCCTCTCAACAATTTATGCAATTATGTGCAATTATTATTTTCACCCACTCCATCGAGGCTGAAATTGCACTAAATTGCACAAATTGTTGAGCGGCCCCAAACCGCAGCAAGGCTGAAATTGCACTAAATTGCACAAATTGCTGCGCTGCGCAAAGTTGGGTCGAGTGATGATGCCTATAGGCACCGCGAGCTGCACTGCGTGCAACACTCGCTTCATCATC
>DEKO01000125.1:395-5959 GCA_002353885.1 Porphyromonadaceae bacterium UBA2720 | reverse complement strand
GAGCACTTCGTGGTTATCACAGATCATCACAGATAAAAATATTTCTAAATCTGTGTAAATCTGTGTGCAAAACTCAGCCAGGCTGCGGACGTGCCGAGGCACGTCCCTACAGCCTGGCCATTCACGCGGCATCCCCGCCATCGCTACTACCACATCCCTAACCTCTAACCTTTAACCCCTAACCTTCAAGCCTTTGAAGGACACCAGCGTCCTTCAAAGGCTTGAATGAATTACCGCATGCGGTACTCTTGCATGATGGCCTCGACCTTGCTCATGATCTGGCTGGCCAGGGCGGCATTGGCGGGGCTCATGCCGGCAATGGCGTTGAGGTGGCCCGTAGCACTCTCGATGACGCTAGCGTCGAGTTCGCCGTCATCGATGAGTTTGTTCAGATAGGTGAGCACACTTCCCAGTTCGGCGTCGGTGACATTGTAGTTCCACTTGAGAGCCTCGTCGATGGTGGCACGGCGCCAGCCTTGGTTGTTGGTGCAATCGACGGGAATAATCTCCAGGTCGGGATAGGCCTTGCGAATCTTGTCGAGGCGCCCCACATTGTCGCGGAACGAGTTGATCAGGTGGTCGACGGCGGTGTAGCGCCATGTGCGTTGACCGCGGTTAACGCTGTTCTTGTAGCAGGTGAGCGGGTCGTTGTAGACGGGCACGAGTGTTATCTTCTGCATGCCGGCGCGCTTGGCCTTGTCGATGACGGTCTGCAAGGTACCCTCGCCCAGCAGATTGGCGTCATAAATGAGTCCGGCCTTCTTGAGGTTGAGCTGTTTGATGGCCGTGCTCTTGCCGCTGGCCGGCGGCCCGGTGATGATGACCAGATCGCTCTTGCCACCCATGATTGCCTTCTGGAGCATGCGATCGTAGACGGCGTCGGTGACCAGCTGCTCGGCCTCCTGGAAGTCGAGGGCGTTGGGACCGGTGTAGCCCAAGGGACGGAACATCGCACGCACGTCGTCGGGGTCGAGCGTGTTGCCAGCCGAACCCACATACTTGTCGACCAGCTGTCCCATGCGCTCCTGTGCCCAGACGGCAGCGTCGTGACGGATGTACTGGGGCTGCGGAGCCTCGATTGAGTAGCGTGCCGGGTGGTCATTCATGCGGGTGTGACGGCGGATATCCATCAGCTTCTCGTTGGCAAAGTAGGTGTCACCCGGCATCTGGTAGCGAGCATTGCCGTTGGGGTCCTGCTTGAAGAGCATGAGCGACTCCTCGCCCTTGTCGACAAAGGTCACATAGCCTCGCGGCGACATGATGTACTCTTGGTCGCCCAACACAGCGTTGACCAGACAGTTGGTGTCCCACATGCGCTGGCCGGTGTCGCAAGTGTAGTAGGTGTAGACCGACTTGATGGGATTAACCTCGGTGTAGGATAGGTCGACCAGCACGTCCTTGGGGGGATAGTCCATGAGGTCGCCAATGTTGCTGGGCGACATGACGATGTCGACGTTGTGCGGCAGCTTGTCGTAGAAGATGGCCGACTGGCGCGAGGCGGCTCGCATGTTGTAGCCGCTGAGGCTGTCGCCCGACTCGAAGCGGCCCGACTGGATGTAGACCGACTTAACCTTCTTGCCAAACAGCTCCACACCATTGAGCTGCGAATACTCGTCGGCCCCTGACTGGAACAGTTCGGCCAACGTGGTGACAAAGCCGATGGCCACCACCACCACCGAGTGGTCGTCGGCCTGGCTGAGCAACTTGCGGTAGAGCTTGTAGCCATCCATAAAGGGCTTGCCCTCCTGAGCACGGCGATAGAGCGGATTGCCCTGCGCGTCCTTGAGGTCGACAATGCCGTTGTAGGGGATAAAACAGCGCGGGTTCTTCACGCCGTTGCGCTCGAGGCCGATGGGGATGTCGGGGTGCCCATAGTAGGTGTTGAACACGTCGACCAGCTGAGCATTCTTCTCGCCCTCGCGGTCAACGACCACTCCCATAAGATTGACCTTGCCCTCATCGATGTAGTGGTTGAGCATCATCAGCGCAAACAGGTCGTCGGTCGAGCTGCCGAAGTCCGAGTCCAAAATCATCGGAATCGCCTTGGGCTGAATGGGTTGCGGTTGATAACTAGTGGGCGCAACTGTGGTCTTCTGAGTTACGCACGAATTGAAGGTCGCGAGTGCGACCATAGCCAGCGTCATCACCGCCAGCCGCAGACTTGTTGTCATAGTTTTCTGTATCATATTGTTAGTTTTTAGTTGAGAATTAATATTTAAGACCGCGCTACGCGTTGGGAGAGCCAAAATGATACAAAACAGAACCGTCCCCGATTGTATCATTTCTGGGCGGTGACGAAGCGGTCGTTGCCGTAGGCGTCGCGGTGGACGCGTGCATCGATGAAGCCAGCTGTTGTGAGCAGCGCGGCCACGTCGTGGGCAAAGCGGCGGTTGACCTCGAGATAGAGCCTTCCGCCTGGAGCCAGTGCCTGTGCCGCCTGGCGTGCGATGGCGCGGTAGAACAGGAGTGGGTCATCGTCTGGAACAAATAGCGCCTGTGCCGGCTCGTAGTCGAGGACATTACGGTCCATCTGCGCCCGCTCGGCGAGGCAGACATAGGGTGGATTGCTCACGACGATGTCGAGCGACTGTGACTGCCACAGGGGCATGGTCAACACGTCGGCCTGGACAAAGCGGACCCGCACCTTGAGGTCTTGCGCATTGGCATGTGCCACGGCGAGTGCGTCGGCACTGACATCGATGGCGGTGACCTGTGCAAACTTGAGCGCCCGCGCCAGCGAGATGGCGATGCATCCCGTGCCGGTGCCCACGTCCATCACGCGCAGGTCTTCGCGCCCACTGTGGTCATCGACGATAAGGTCGACCAGCTGTTCGGTCTCGGGGCGAGGGATGAGCGTGGCCGGTGTGACCCTGAAGCGGTGGCCGTGAAATGTCGCCACACCCAGGACATACTGTATGGGCTCGTTGTGCTCAAGCCGGCCGATGATGTCGGCAAGCCGTGCGTCGAAGAATTCGGGCGCATCGTTCTGCGCACGCAGCACAGTGTCGACCGGCGAATAGTTGAGCACCTGTTCCATGACCATCCGAGTGATGGCTGCGACCTCGGTTGGACCATAGATGGCGTCCAACCGTTGGTGCATGAGTTGTGATACTTCGCAAATTTTCATGCTCCAAAATTATAGGTTTTTTGCCGTTTGTGCAACTTTTCGGGTAGTTTTCGCGTTAAAAAGGTGTAAAAATAGCCCTTTTGCCCTTTAATATCTTAAATGATTGTTGCCATTAGGGGGTATTGTACTAATTTTACACCCTAATTTGCAAAGCAAAGTGATGAGACATATCAATTACGTCATAACAATGATAGTGTTGCTTGCTCTGGGCGTATGCTCGTGCAAGGACAAGGAAAAAGACACCGACGAAGAGGTGATCTACTCGACCAGTACGACCAACGCGCTGGTGATGTCATTCAGTCTTAAGGACAACCCGAACGTTTCGGCCAAACTTGACTCGGTGCACTTCACCATCGACCCCGCACGGGGCGAGATTTACAACGTCGACTCGTTGCCGGTGGGCACCAATGTGTCCAGCCTGTTGACGACCGTTCGCTTCAGCTCGTCGGTGCGCGAGGCCAAGTACTACCTGACCTACAGCAAGAATGGCACCGTGATGCGTGACACCATCACCTATCGCAGCACATCGACCGACAGCCTGAACTTCACGGGTTCGGCCCGTCTGGACGTGACCTCGTATGACGGTTCGGTCACACGCAGCTATAACATCCACGTCAATGTGCACAAGAGCGAGCCCGACACGCTCAGTTGGCCTCTGACCTCCCGTCAGGACCTTCCCGGTGCTGGCAGCAACAACACAGCTCATCGCGCCATCAAGTGGGGGAACCTTGTGTTGAGCCTGCTGCACAACGAGTCGGGCTACCACTTGTCGTCGGCCACCACACCCGAAGGGCCATGGGAGACCATTGACTTTGCAGGCGGCTTTGAGCCTGACGTCAACTCGCTGACATGCAGCGACAACGCTTTGTATCTGCTGGACACCGATGGCATGCTGCACACCAGCACCGATGGTGAGAACTGGACGACGACGGGCACACAGTGGCAGACGCTGATCGGCGGCTATACCGACCGCGTGCTAGGCATCAGCGTTGGCGACGAGCCCTTGCTCGACGAGTATCCCCGTCGCGAGGACTTCATCCCGCAGGCCGTGCCGGCCAACTTCCCGCTGAGCGGCATGTCGCAGTTGGTGATGTCTGAGAACATGTGGGCCGTCGCACCGCAAGCCGTGCTGGTGGGTGGTGTGCTGGCCGACGGCACAGTGAGCAACAAGACCTGGGGCTATGACGGCAACACTTGGGCAGTGCTGAGCAACACGTCGGACGCACTTCCGGCATTGCGCGACGCCATCCTGGTGTCTTACCTGACCTATAACGTGAGCATCATCAATTATAGCGCCAAGCCGCAAGACACCTGGCTGGTGATGGGCGGCTACCTTGCCGACGGCACGGCTAATCGTGTGACCTACACATCGACCAACCAGGGCATCACCTGGAGCAAGGGTGCGACCAGTCTGCAATGGCCCGGTCACATGCCATCGATGGGTGGCGCGCAAGCCATCATCGACGAGCGCTCGATGAGCGTCAATGGCGCTCCCCGCCGCCGTGTGACGCAGCCCGTGACCGAGTGGGTTGTGCCCTACATCTACCTCTTCGGTGGCTATGCACCATCGGGTGAGTTGCTGAACAACGTGTGGTGCGGTGTGATCACCCGCATGACCTATAAACCCACCTATTGACCTTGCGATGAGACGCGTTCTAGCCATATTGGTGCTGCTGATGTTGGGCCTGAGCAGTGTGCATGCCCAGGACTACCGATTTGAGTTCGGTCCAGCGCTGGGCATGAGCGGCTATCTGGGCGACCTGAACCGCAGCAACATGTACAAGCACCCCGGTGTTGCCGGTGGTGGCATCTTCCGCTATATCGCCAACAGCCGCTGGGCCGTGAAGGGCAACCTGCTCTATGCCGGCCTCAAGGGCAACAGCAACGACGTGCAGAGCCGTTTCCCGCTTGACCAGCACTACGAGTTCAGTTCGAGCGTGATCGACCTGGGCGGCCAGGTGGAGTTTAACTTCTTCCACTTCGGCTCGGGTCCGCGCTACAAGAACTACAAGCGTGTGTCGCCCTACTTGACCCTGGGACTGGGCATGAGCATGGCCTTTGTCAACGGTCATACCAACATGGCAATGAACCTGCCCATGGGTTTCGGTGTTAAATACAAACTCAAAGAGCGCCTGAACCTGGGCTTTGAGTTCACGATGCGCAAGTGTTTCGGTGACGGCATGGACGGGCTGAGCGACCTGTATGGCGTGAAGCACTCGTTTGCCAAGAACACCGACTGGTATTCGGTGGCAATGTTCACTGTGAGCTATGAGTTCAGCAAGCGGTGTGTCAAGTGCCACTATGTGGATTAATTGAGATTTTTTAGAACGAAGGATTAAGAACTGCTTGCTTCTCGCTTCTTGAAAAAAACGATGAACGGACAGATAGATATGACAAGGATTCCGCGGCACGTGGCCATCATCATGGACGGCAACGG
>DEKO01000125.1:0-360 GCA_002353885.1 Porphyromonadaceae bacterium UBA2720 | reverse complement strand
GGCAACGGCCGGTGGGCCAAGGCTCATGGACATGAGCGCAGCTTTGGCCATGAGAATGGTGTGGTGACTGTGCGCCAGATCACCGAGATGGCCAGTGAGCTGGGCGTCGAGTACCTGACGCTCTATACCTTCTCGACCGAGAACTGGCACCGTCCTCAGGCCGAGGTCGACCTGCTGATGAACCTGGTAGTGACCAGCATCGAGCAGCAGACTCCCGACCTGATCAAGAACAATGTCCGCCTGACAGCCATCGGTGACCTGGACCGTCTTCCGGTCTTTGCCCGCGAGCGTCTGGAGCGCTGCTTCGCTGACACAGCCCACTGCACAGGACTGGTTCTGTGCCTGGCACTGAGCTACTCG
>DEKO01000026.1:73889-91144 GCA_002353885.1 Porphyromonadaceae bacterium UBA2720 | reverse complement strand
GACTGTCACCATACAACGACAGATAGACTTTAGACGAATGTTCGGCCTGACGTGCCAACCGCCACTGACGCCAACAGACAGGAGCCAACAAACCAGCAACCAGCACAAGGGCAAGCATTGCGAGTAATAGGGCTCTTCTTTTCATCATCACTATTTTTTATATAGGCAAAACCGCGCTTGGTAACTTCCAATGCGTTGTCAACCTGTGAAGACCTATGCTCGCCGTCGCCGCATGGTCGAGATCCTCCGTGAATAGGTGATGAACAATGTCGTCATCACACCATGCTGGACATGGCCAGGCGCAGCCCAATAGTGCTGCTGCGCATATCGGCATTGTCGGCACAACGCTGGGCAATGCGCATGAAGCCCAACCCATTGAGCCATGATCCACCCCGCGTCATCCGCCGCAGGCTGCCATCGTGGTGGATGGGGTTTCCTTCATAGCCGGAGACATTGGCCGAATATCGATAGAACGCGTCGGCACACCACTCATGCACATTGCCTGTCATGTCGTAGAGACCCAACTCGTTGGGCGTCAGCAGTCCGACCTCATGAAGCGCGTGATGCGCATTGGCATCATACCATCCCACATCGTCCAGGCGGTCACTGCCGGCATAGAGTGTGTTCCTGCCGAGTCGTCCGCCTCGGGCAGCATACTCCCACTCGGCCTCAGTGGGAAGACGGAAAGTTCTGCCTGAATACTGGTTGAGCCGCAGGATAAAGTTTTGACAGTCGTGCCAACTGATATTGGTCACCGGCAGGCGGTAGCCTTTGAATTTCGAGGGGTTCTCACCCATGATGGTCTCCCACTCGTCTTGCGTGAGTTGATAGCATTGGCATGATGTTTGCTGAAATGAAATTGTTGCGCGGTTTTGCGATTTTTGGGGTTACCTGTGGATTGGTTTGATTATATTTGGGTGTATAGGTCTCCAAAAATGCGATTAAGCGAGCGCAAAACCGAGCTTGCTTGAGTTTTGCCGAGCGTGAGCATTTTGTTTAAAAAATGTTGAGGCTGTGGCAACAAAATGCGGATTTTTCCGTTTTGTTTAGACTGATAAAAACCACAATCACCTTAAATATAATATGGAGACTTACGAAGAGATAGTGTCACGGTGGTACCGTGAGCTGCACGACCCGTTTGTCAACCTGATCAAGTCGCGGTTCAACGGTCTGTTCTTTGATGAGATTGAGGACATCTACCAGGAGACGTTTCTGGCTGTGCACGAGAACCTACATCGTGGCAGCATCGAGGCTGACACTAACTGGCGCGCATATATCATGCGCATCGGGCTGAACCAGACAATGACCTACTGCAAGGCGAAAGGCAAATTTGTCACAGCGTCGCAGGCGGGCGGTGACGACGATGACGAGCGCCCCGACTGGCTGAGCGAGATGGCGCCATTGGAAACGCAGGTCGATGAGACTACCGACGACCCGAAAGAGCGGGAGCGGATGATTGCTGTGATGAACGGAATCATGGGCAGCCTGACGGGCAAGTGCCGCGACCTGCTGCCGAGTTTCTACTACGCGCGGATGTCGATGGAGGAGATTTGCCAGGAGTTGGGCTACGCAAACACCGACTCGGCCAAGTCGCAGCGACTGAAGTGCTTCAATAAGCTGAAAGAGGCGGTGCGGGCTCGGCTGAAGACGATGGGACTTTTATAATGCACAATGCAGAATGCAGAATGCACAATGCAGAATTCATAATGTGCTGATGGTTAGTAATGACCAGAGTTGCAACGAACCCCTACCCCTCCTTTGGGAAAGGGGAGAGGAAATGATAGGGAAAATGATAAAAGATTATGTTTAAAGACTTGACATACATGACTGGAGTGATCGAGGCCTATCTGTCTGGGACGATGAGTGATGACGAGCGCAAGCGCTTTGAGGCACTGATGGCTCAGGACGAGCAGCTGCGACAGGACGTTGAGCTACACCGGCTGACGGTGGCAGCACTGCAACATCATGGCCGACGGGCTGACAACGAGTTGACCGAGGCGATGCGTGGCATGACACGCGATGAGCTGAAGGCTTTGCTGCAGCGCCAGCGTCAACAACTTGTTGATGTCGCGGCTTGCGTCGCGCCAGAGAATGGAGGTGATAAGCGCCCTTTTGGGATTGGAGCCTCTGGTGAGGATGGAATCGCGCCTCTAGTGGCTAGTGGTACTCCCCTACCCGTCTGTGCCGATCAGGAAGGACCTGCGGCTGCATCTACCAGGCCTGTTGTGCCAACCAAGAAGCGGAACTGGTGGGTGACCGTGCTGGCGGCAGCGGCAGTGGTGACGGGTGTGTGGCTGGGTGCCCGCTGGTTCTACTCGGCGCACTACAACCAGCTTGCCGACAGCAAGGTGACCGACACCTACATCGCCATGCGTGAGAGCGGTGAGAAGGCTATGGGTGCAGCACGCGGCGACAATGAGGTGTTCTATAAGCAATATGATGAGTTGACCGACACGCTCGACATCGCCCAAGTAGCACCACAACTCGACTCGGTGGAGGTGGTGATGCAGCAGGCCTTGTTTGCCATGCGCAACGGCAATGCAGAAGATGCCATCAAGTTGCTCGAACCGCTATACAAGGATTCGGGCTACAACAAGGAGGTGGGCATTGCCCTGGCGATGGCTTACGCCAAAGCAAAAGAGCACGACAATGCGGTGAACACACTCACTGCTCTGAGCCAGCGCTATGAGGGCGACGAGGAGATTGAGGGGCTGCTGAAGGCGATGACCGACTGNNCTGATGCCGCGACAGAGTCGCGGCATACCGAACCGACAATAGCTTTGCATCGTGCAGCATGAGACATTTGTTGATAGTCATAATGGTTGTGGTCAGTGCGCTGGTGAGCCGAGGCACTGACCGCGCGTTGCTTGTGGGTGTGGGCAACTACCCTGCCGGCTCGGGCTGGAAGCGGCTGTGCTCGATCAATGATGTGGAGCTGCTCAAGCCCGCCCTGCAACAGCGCGGCTTTGTGGTGACGACGCTAACCGACGCGCAAGCCACCCACCGCGGCATCGTGGGTGCATTGCAACGGTTGACACGCCAGTGCCAGGCCGGCGACACCGTGCTGGTGCACTTCTCGTGCCACGGGCAACAAGTTGAGGACCTGAACAGCGACGAGCCCGACGGCCTGGACGAGGCCATCATCCCCTACGACGCCCAGCGGCGCTACAGCAAGCGTTACCACGGCCAGCACCACTTGCTGGACGATGAGTTGAACACCCACCTGGTGGCGATGCGCAAGCGGCTTGGTGCCAAAGGTATGCTGCTGCTCACAGTGGATGCTTGCCACAGCGGCGATGCCTATCGCGACAGTGGCGACGATGTGGTGAGCGACACGCTGGTGGGCACCCGCCGGGGTGTGGGCGATGTGTTCTGCAAGAAGCCCCCCTATGTGCGGCGCGGGCGCAGCGGCGGTCTGCACTTCGAGGCCAAGACGCGGGGCCAGGGCTACTCGCGCGTGGTGGCTGTGTGTGCTTGTCAGCCCGACCAGTGCAACTATGAGACCGTGGTGACCACCCGCCGTGGACGCAAGAGCTACGGCACACTGAGCTACATGCTGTGGCACGGCCTGCGACGCGACGGCCGTCTGGACCTGCGCGAGCTGGGCCACTGGCTGGTGACCTACAAGAGCCTGTACATGACCCGCTATCAGCAGCCCCACCTGTTTGAGGAGTGATGCTCGAGACCGCGTCTCGCAGTACGCCGACCTACCAACCAATGAAATAGTGACCGATGAGACGTGTTGTAATCACCTTGTTCTTAATGACCACGATGCTGCTGGGCCTTGCGCACGGCGACCCAGTCGTGGTGACACGGGTCGAGCGGCTGATGACCCAATGCCAAGCCTACATCCGCGACATCAACGTGGAGATGGCATTGCACTGCGCTACTGAGGCCCGGCGCGAGTTGGACAAAGCCGGTCTGAGCCGTCACCCGCTCTACGCCGAGGCATTGTTGTGCCAAGCACAGTTGATGACCGACCGCAACCAGACAGTGCCGATGCTGCGCCAATGCCTAGACATCATCCACGACATGACCGACATCGACAAGAGCATCGACTATGAGCTGCAACTGGCCCGCATCTGGGGCAGTGGGTCCGAGGCCACCGATGATGACTATCGCGAGGCACTGAATGTGATACTCGAGGCCCTCCATGTGTTGGAGGTACTCTCGTCGAGCGGCCACACCGATTTGGCCGACAAATACACCATTCCATTGCTGCTTCAGGCCGAGGAGATCACCTTCAACAGCGGCGACTATGCCGGTGCGCAAGAGCTGCTGAACATGGCGCTGGACAAGGGTGCTCGTCCGTCGAGCACCGGTACGACCTACGAGGACAGCCACATGTGGCAACTGCTGCTTGCCTACCAGCTTGAGCTGGTTGATGCTCAGGACACCCATCCCGGAGACCTGGATGACATGTGCAGGGCCTACTACTTCATGCTCACGCAAGATGCCGCCTATCAGTTCGGGCTGCTGCCTCAAGACCGCTACACAGGCTATGCCCTGCGCAGCGGTGCCAACTTCAACTTCCTGCACCACTTGTGCATCAAGTACCGCCAAGACCAGCCGCTGCAAAATCTGGCCTACGACGCTTCGTTGTTCTTCCGCGCTCTGACCCGCCGTATGAACCACTGGCAGAAGTACTATGACATGACGCCCGACAGCCTGCACAAAGAGCAGACAATAGCCTATCTGCTGCGCCAGGCGAACAGATGGGAATCGGTGCAACGAGACTTGCGTCCGGGCGAGGCGGCCATCGAGTTTGTGTCGGGCTATGTCATCAGCCATGGGCGTTATCACAGCGACAAGAGTTATGCCGCCATCGTGCTGCGCCATGACGCACCCCCCACTATCGTGCCGTTGAGCGGCGAGAAGGAAATGCTGCAAATCTTGCAAAACAGCACCGACGCTGCCACCGTGCAGCAGCAGACCTACCAAGCGCTATGGGCACCCATCGAGACCCACCTACAGGGCATCAGCCGCATCTACTATGCCCCGTCGGGTCCGTTGAGCGCCATTCCACTGGGTGCGTTGCGCGACGGGCGAGGCGGCCACCTGTGCGACCACTACGACCTGCAACTGCTGTCGACAACGGGAACCGGTGTGTTGAGCTATTTGAAGCGGTGGAAACGCCCCAAGACCGCCCTGCTGGTGGGCGACATCTCTTACGGCGGCAAGCCTGGCAACGGCAACTACCGCGACGCGCTGCGCGGCAACGTGGCACCACTGGATAACAGCCTAGCCGAAATCACCAGCATCGAACAACACCTGAAGAAAAAACACACCAAAACGCAAACGCTAGGCGGTGTGGCAGCCACCGAGAGCAACATCAAACGACTGGACAAAAAGTGCCCGGAGTTGCTTCACATAGTCACCCACGGATTCTATATCCGCAGCGACAAACAGGCAGAGTACCACGGTGCCATCAAGGCACTGGGCGTGAAGCAATTCCATGAGAGCACGGCGATGGAGCGGTGCGGGCTGCTGATGGCGGGGGCCAACCGTGCTTGGACTACTGGCGAGGTTACTCCCGGACAGGACGACGGCATCTTGACAGGCGATGAAATTGCGGCGCTGGACCTGAGTGGTTGCCGCCTGGTGGTGTTGAGCGCGTGCGAGACAGGCTTGGGCGACATGACCGACTATGAGGGAGTGATGGGGCTGCAGCGGGCATTCAAGTTGGCCGGTGCCCAGACCATCATGATGAGCCTGTGGAAGGTGCGCGACGACGTGACAGCACTGCTGATGACACGATTCTATGACCACCTGATGTCAGGTCGGACGCCCCACGAGGCGATGCGCGAGGCTCAGTGCGAGGTGCGCCGCGACCATTCCGACCCTCGCGACTGGGCAGCGTTTGTGGTGCTGGACTAATTTAATGGATGTGCATCCATTAAAGGTTAGAGGTTAGTTAGGGGTTAGAGTTTGACCGCGCCATGGGCGCGGCATAGCCGACCGAGGCACGCTGTGGCCGCCTTCTTGAAAAAGAGTGATGATGAATTTTTTTAACAAATTTAATAGTAGAGTTGTGGTATGGGTGAGAAAATAGTCGTACCTTTGCGGATAGAAACTAAAGGTGGGTTCTATAAATTCCAAAAATGTAATGATGTTGTTTCGGCCATCTTGTTTTTCTTTTTGTCATCTTTCGCCTCAACTGTCTGAGCCGTAGCCCGCTACTGTCTCATCCAGATTGAATCGAAACCTGCTCAAAAATCTAAAACAATCTGACTCGAGCAATTTATAGAACCCACCATAACAAACCATTAAAAAACGACATGGAACCCCTATTTGAACAATTAAAGTCTAAGGCAGTGGCTTGCCCACAACGCATCGTCCTGCCCGAGAGCTTGGAGCCGCGCACCCTGCGTGCCGCTGATCGTATCATTGCCGAAGGTATAGCAAACGTCTACCTCATTGGCAACCGTGAAGAGATTCTGACAAAAGCCAGCGAACTGGAGTTGAACAACATCGGTCGTGCCACTTTCATCAATCCCGAAGATGCCGAGGCCATGGAGCCTTACGCACAATTGTTCTACGAACTGCGCAAATCAAAAGGCGTGACCATCGAGGACGCCCGCAAGAAGGTGAAAGACCCGCTGTATCTGGGCTGCTTGCTGATCAAGAACGGTGATGCCGATGGCCAAGTGGCCGGTGCACAGAACACAACAGGCAATGTGTTGCGTGCGGCATTCCAGGTGCTGAAGACCGCTCCCGGCATCAAGGTGGTGAGCGGTGCATTCATCATGCTGCTGCCCGAGGGTTCACCCTACGGCGAGCGTGGCATCATGGTGTTTGGCGACTGCGCTGTCCTGCCCAACCCCAATGCCGAGGAACTGGCCCAGATAGCCGTATCGACCGAGAAGACCGCCCGCGACCTTGCCGGCATCGACCCAAAGGTGGCCATGCTGAGCTTCTCGACCAAGGGCAGCGCCAGCCACGACAATGTAACGAAAGTTGTTGAAGCCACTCGCTTAGCCAAGGAGATGAACCCCGCGATGAAGATTGACGGCGAGCTGCAAGCCGACGCCGCCCTGGTGCCCAGCGTGGGCGCTAGCAAGGCTCCCGGCAGTGAGATTGCCGGCAAAGCCAATGTGCTTGTGTTCCCCGACCTGGGAGTGGGCAACATCGCCTACAAGCTGGTTCAGCGTCTGGCCGGTGCCACGGCTGTTGGTCCCGTGCTGCAAGGCCTTGCCGCCCCGGTCAACGACCTGTCCCGTGGTTGCAATGAGGAGGATGTGTACAAGACCATCTTGCTGACTTGCAATCAGGCCATTGCCAAGAAGGGCTGAGGCCAACAGACCGCGCCGTGGGTGCGGCATAGCCAACCGAGGGGATATTCAATTATTAAACAATAAAATCACAACAATGAACATATTGGTATTGAACTGCGGCAGCAGTTCGGTGAAATACAAACTGATTGAGATCAAGGCCAACAAGACGCTGGCCGAGGGTGGCGTGGAGAAGATCGGCTTGCCCGGTGCTTTCATCAAGCTGAAGTTTGACGACGGCAGCAAGAAAGTGATTGACTTGGACATTAACGATCATACAGGAGCCATCAAGGCCATCCTAGATGTGCTGACCAACGCCGAGTATGGCTGCATCAAGAGTTTTGACGAGATTAACGCTGTGGGCCACCGCGTGGTCCATGGCGGTGAGCGTTTCAGCCAGAGCGTGCTCATCACTGATGAGGTCAAGGCCATCATCAAGGAGTGCTATGCCATTGCCCCGTTGCACAACCCGGTGAACATGATGGGTATCGAAGCCATCGAGCAAGTGCTTCCCAACGTTCCTCAAGTGGCTGTGTTTGACACAGCATTCCACCAGACCATGCCTGCAAAGGCATTCATGTATGCTTTGCCCGAGAAATTCTACACAGAAGACCATGTGCGCCGTTACGGCTTCCACGGTACGAGCCACCGTTTTGTGTCGCGCCGTGTGTGCGAGATGCTCGGCACTACTCCTGCCGGCAAGAAAGTCATCACATGCCATGTGGGCAACGGAGGCAGCATCAGCGCTGTGCTCGACGGCAAAAGCATCGACACCAGCATGGGCATGACCCCTGTGGAGGGACTGATGATGGGCACCCGTGTGGGTGACATCGACCCAGGTGCTTTGCTGTTCTTGATGGAGAAGCACCACTATGATGCCTACGAGATGACGCAGATCATCAACAAGAAGAGCGGTCTGTCGGGTGTGACCGGAATCTCAAGTGATATGCGCGAGATAGGCCAAGCCATCGATGAAGGCAGCGAGAAGGCCCGTCTTGCCCTGGACATGTATGAGTACCGCATCTTGAAGTATGTCGGCGCATATGCCGCCGCCATGAATGGTGTGGATATCATTGCATTCACTGGAGGTGTCGGTGAGAACCAAGCTGAGGTGCGCGAGGTTGTATGCAAGAACCTTGAGTATCTGGGTGTCAAGATTGACCCGCAGCTCAATCAGGAGACTCGCTTGGGCAAGGAAGGTGTGATCAGCACCCCTGACAGCCGTGTGAAGGTGGTTGTGGTGCTGACCGATGAGGAATACATGATTGCCCGCGACACCGAGGCCATTGTTGAAGGCCGCCAGCCTGAGTAAGCATAAGCGTTGGCTGAAGGTTTAAACAATGCGTTATTTTGCTAAATTTCATTAAAAGGGTTGCCACAAATGTTTTGTGACAACCCTTAATTTTTTGAATGAAAGTCAAGAGTAAAAGTGACATTTTAGGCGAAAATCACAAGAAATAGTTTTAGTTTTTACAATTTAAGAAAAAAAGGTTAATTTTATGAAAGTTGACTTGTCATCATCCAGTGCTTGCCTTGGTTAAAAATTTTAGTACTAGCATTTTGCCATGTGAGAAAATATATCTACTTTTGACCAGAATTTAAAACTACGTTTTAATTCAAACGACCATCTTGCTCTTCTGCCAAGAACAGATGGATGTTACAAACCTGAACTAACTGAAAATACTGTTATATAACCAACATTTTAAAAACATTTTATGGAAATCAAGAATGCATTTGCCGGCACTCTCGAGTCTGGCGACATCTTAATCCAGATTGCTCCTGCTGAGCAGGCAGGACTGCAGATTGAACTGGACAGCACTGTGGCTTACCAGTTCGGCGAACAAATCAAGAAAGTGATTACTGAGACTCTGACTGGTCTGGGCATCAACGATGCCTCGGTCAAGGCTACGGACAAGGGCGCACTAGACTGCACCATCCGTGCCCGTGTGACTGCTGCTGCAGTTCGCGCAACCGGCAAGGACGTTTGGGCCGACTGATTACTTAGTGAACCTTAGAAACATTAACAACAAAATCTCGTGCAAACGAGTGCTATGGCAAGTTTGCTTGACCACTGCCGATTGCTGACGAGATTATTTAAACCTGTTAGAAAAAGATATGCAACGCTTAAGAAGAACAATGATGTTCGTCCCGGGCAATAACCCCGCGATGATGGCAGACGCGTTTATCTATGGTCCCGACTCGATCATGCTCGACCTCGAGGACTCGGTGACAATGGCAGAGAAGGATGCCGCCCGCTTGCTGGTGCACAATGCGCTGAAGACTATCGACTATGGCAACACCGAGATGGTTGTCCGCGTCAACCCGCTGAACACGCCCTATGGCAAGAAAGACGTTGAGGCTGTGGTCAAGGCTGGTGTACATGTGATTCGCATGCCCAAGACCGAGACTGCCGACGAGATTCGTGAGCTTGAGGCCGAGATTGTGAAGGTTGAGACAGAGCTGGGCTGTGTGGGACGTACGCAGATTATGGCCGCCATCGAGAGCACACTGGGTGTGATCAACGCCTATGATATCGCTACCGCCTCGAAGCGCATGATGGGAATCGCCCTGGGTGCCGAGGACTATAGCGCCAATCTGAAGACACAGCGCACCCCCGAAGGCATGGAGTTGCTGCTGGCCCGCCAGACCATCGTTGTTGCCGCTCGTGCTGCAGGCATCGATGCACTTGACACCGTCTATAGCAACCTGAATGACATGGAGACCTTCCGCAAGGAGGTTGAACTGATCAAGAGCCTGGGATTCGACGGCAAGTCGATTATCAATCCTCGTCAGATTGAGGTGGTGAACGAAGTGTTTGCTCCCAAGGAGAAAGAGATTCAGAAGTCGCTCACCATCCTGGCCGCCATCAAGGAGGCTGAGAAGCGTGGTAGCGGTGTCATCGCCGTCAACGGCAAGATGGTTGACCGCCCCGTAGTGATTAGAGCACAACGTACCATCGACCTGGCCATTGCGTCGGGCATCATCAAAAAGGAGGACATTTAATCATGAATAGCATCAAAGATAGAGCAGCCCTGATCAGCGAGGCTGCTGCCCGCATGGGCAAGGATACCTTCAAGGGTACCGCCGAAAAGAACACCATGGCTCGCACCGAGCTGACTCAGCAAGGTGCCAAGGTTACCACGTTGGAAGAGGCCATCCGCAAGAGTGGTCTGCAAGACGGCATGACCATCTCGTTCCACCACCACTTCCGCGGTGGTGACAAGGTCATCAACATGGTCGTCGCTAAGCTTGCCGAGATGGGCTTCAAGAACCTTCATCTGGCATCGTCAAGTCTTATTGATGTTCACGAGCCACTGATTGAGCACATCAAGGCTGGTGTCATCACCAAGATTTCGACCTCTGGTCTGCGCGGCAATCTGGCCAAGGAGATTTCGCATGGCCTGATGGAAGAGCCTGTCATCTTCCGCTCGCACGGTGGTCGCGGCAGTGCCATCGCCAATGGCGACCTGAAGATTGATGTCGCCTTCCTGGGTGCTTCGAGTGCCGACCCGATGGGCAACGCCTGCGGCTATAGCCGTTCAGAGAACGCCAAGTCAATCTGCGGCTCGCTGGGCTATGCCCTGCCTGACGCACAATATGCTAAGCATGTCATCATCCTGACTGACGACCTGGTGGCTTATCCCAACACCCCCTATTCAATCAGCGAGCGCAACGTCGAGAGCGTTGTCGTCGTAGACTCGGTGGGTGACTCGTCGAAAATCTCGTCGGGTGCCATTCGTGACACCAAGAACCCGCGCGACATTCTTCTCGCCAAGCAGGCAGCTAAGGTTATCATCAACAGTGGCTACTTCAAGGAGGGCTTCTCGATTCAGACCGGTTCGGGTGGTGCTTCGCTTGCCGCTGTGAAGTATATCCGCCAGAGCATGATTGACCAGGGTATCAAGGCTAGCTTTGCACTGGGTGGCATCACTGCTCACATGGTGAAGATGCATGAGGAGGGCCTGATTGACCGCTTGATTGATGTTCAGTCGTTTGACAAGGTTGCTGCTGAGTCGCTCAAGAGCGACCCGATGCACCAGGAGGTCAGTGCCAACGAGTACGCAAGCTTCGATGAGCCGGGTTCGGCTACACACAGCCTTGATATCGTGATTCTGTCGGCTCTGGAGGTTGACGTGAACTTCAATGTCAATGTGCTGGTGGGCAGCGATGGCATCATCCGTGGTGCTATCGGTGGTCATCCCGACACTGCAGGCGACTCGGCACTGTCGATTATTGTGTGCCCGCTGCTGCGTGGCCGCATTCCTTGTGTTGTCGACGAGGTTACAACTCATATCACTCCGGGTTCGTCGGTCGATGTCGTCGTCACAGAGTATGGTATCGCCGTCAATCCTCGCCGTCCCGAGATCAAGGAGCGCCTGATTGCTGCTGGCC
Organism: Porphyromonadaceae bacterium UBA2720; assembly: GCA_002353885.1. GTDB lineage: Bacteria > Bacteroidota > Bacteroidia > Bacteroidales > Muribaculaceae > Sodaliphilus. Next base: position 79,481 of record DEKO01000026.1, on the reverse strand, counting down.
TTAACGTTGTCGAAATCAGCGCTCTGAAAGACCGCGCCAAGAGCATCATCGGCGAGGCCGCACCGCTGCCCTTCGGCGACAAGGTTGTTGGCATCGTGATGAATCGCGATGGCAGTGTGATGGATGTGATCAAGAACATTGTAGACTGACACCAGTGACTGTGGCGCGACCAGGTCGCGCCACACACTAAAGAATAACAAATGGAGATTACGCTCGACATGCTTTTGGCCAGCCGTGAGAACCGGCAAGCCAAGCAGCAGGCGCTCATGAGTGCCCACCCTAGCCATACGCTGGTGTGCCTCACGGTAGTGATGCCGGGAGCTGTCAAGCGTAATCTTCATTCTCTTATTGTCGCTAACGCTGCCCTCACGGCAGTGTTAGAGTGTTTTAGGCAATACTTAATTGACATCGAAGTTCGCGACTTGGCAACAGGCTACGAGTGCTATCTTGTAGTAGCCCTTGAAGCACTGGAAGCCAAGAAGCTAGCATGCCAAATCGAGGACAGTCACCCACTTGGACGTCTGTTTGACATCGATGTGCTAGCAGCCGATGGCGCCCCGCTAAGTCGTGAGCAGGTGGGCGACACTCCGCGTCGTTGCCTACTTTGTGAGCACGAGTCACGCTGGTGCATGCGCAATCACACGCACACCCAGGCCGAGCTGCACGCGCGCATTAGCGAGATGATTGAAGAGTATGTACGGTGAATACGAAATACACGCCCTGCCCTTGACCCTGTCGACCAGTCGGCTACGTGTTGAGCGGTTCTTGGCAGCCAACGGGCTTCGCCTCGACCCACTAGACTACTATGCGGTGATAACACGTGTCGATGACGATGAAATCTTGGCTGGTGGTGGTTTGCAGGACAATGTGATTAAGTGCGTTGCCGTGAGCGATGTGCTGCGTGGCACAGGCATGATGCAATCGCTGTTGTCGCATCTGCTGAGCACTGCCCGCGAGCGCGGCCATCAGCAGGTTAGAGTATTCACCAAGCCTGATAATCAGGGCATCTTCGAGAGTCTGGGCTTCAAGTTGCTGGCAGCTGCTCCACAAGCCATCATGATGGAGAATGCCGTGGGCGGTCTGACGGACTACTGCAACTACCTCAAGGGCTTGCGGCGTCCGGGCAAGAACGGCATGATTGTGATGAACGCCAACCCGTTCACTCAGGGTCATTTGGCACTTGTTGAGTATGCCTCTACCCAGGTTAAGACACTCTATGTGATTGTTGTCAAGGAAGACTGTTCACGATTTAGCTATGCTAGCCGCCTGGCTATGGTCAAGTCTGGCTGCGCTCATGTGAGCAACACTGTAGTGTGCGAGGGCAGCGACTACGCCATATCGGCGACAACGTTCCCCACCTACTTCTTGAAGAAGTTGAGCGACGCCAGTGACACACAGATCTTACTCGATTTAGACCTGTGCGCCCGTCATCTTGCTCCTGCACTTGGCGCAACAGTGCGCTTTGTGGGCAATGAGCCAACCGATGCTTTGACTGCCCGTTACGTCGAGTTGATGCAGCAACAGCTGCCACAACATGGCATCGAGGTGGTGGTGATGCCACGTGTCACACAAGATGGCCAAGTGGTGAGTGCTTCGCAAGTGCGTGAATCACTCCATGGCGGCATTCTGTCGCGAGCTTTACCCATGGTTCCTCACAGCACTCAGCCCTATCTGCTGAGCGAGTTAGCGCGTCAGGCGCTTGAGGAAGAATTGCAGACCACTCCCAAACCAGGTCTGGTCGACGAGCATGACAACGGCTCACACAACGACATGGATATGTCGCTGATGCAGCGCAGCATAGATGCTTTGCGGCCAACCTTTGACCAACTTGCCTTAATAGGCGACAGTCGCTTGCTGCCGCCCAGCGAGTATATTCAGCATCTAGGAGTCATCAGCGAGCGCAAGATGCTCACCGCTACTCATGGCGTGAATACCCACCGAGGAGCCCTATTCTCAATAGGTCTTGCCCTGGTTGCTGCCAGCCACATTTGGCACAAAGACCATGCACTCAAGGCCAGTGCCTTGCGCCAGGACATCATGAAGTTGGCGCACGGGATTGTTCCTGTCAGCAATGGCTCACATGGCAGCCAAGCCGTCACGGTACATCATGTTGAGGGTGCCTTGTCGATGGCACGTCATGGCTATCATCGACTGTTCAGTGAGTGGCTCCCCTACCACTTGAGTCTGACAGGCGACCCCTATCGCGACCACAAGACATTGCTTCTGATCATGAGCGAGTTGGACGACACCAATGTGATACATCGTGTGGGTTATGAGCAGGCACAGGCTGTAAAACGCGAGGCACTAGAGATGCTCAAGCACTTTAGCATCGAGGGTCTTGAAGCCATGAACCGCAGTTTTGTGTCGCGAAACATTTCGCCAGGCGGTGCTGCCGACATGTTGTCGCTCACTATCTTTATCGATTCGATAACAAATTAAATAACAACTAATAACAAAATCTATTTCTTAAAAACTTTATTATGGTAGAACTTATCAAACAAGGAGTTTATCTACTCGACGGAACCGAGGTTCGCATGGACGCAACGGGCATGCCCAGCGCTGACGAGGCTCGCGAGAACACTATCACCTACGGCATCCTGCGCAGCCACGACGTGGACGGCAGCAAGGACAAGAAGATGCGCATCCGCTTTGACGCTATGATGTCGCACGACATTACTTATGTGGGTATCATCCAGACGGCTCGTGCCAGTGGCCTGGAGAAGTTCCCCCTGCCCTACGCCATGACCAACTGTCACAACTCGTTGTGCGCCGTGGGCGGCACCATCAACGAGGATGACCACGTGTTCGGTCTGTCGGCAGCCAAGAAGTATGGCGGCATCTATGTTCCTGCCAACCAGGCTGTGATTCACCAGTTTGCCCGCGAGGAGATGGTGAAGTGCGGCAACATGATTCTGGGCAGCGACAGCCACACGCGTTATGGTTCGCTCGGTAACATGGGTGTCGGCGAAGGCGGTGGCGAGCTGGTGAAGCAGTTGCTGCGCAACACCTGGGACATCAACGCACCCGAGGTTGTGCTCGTATGGCTGGAAGGTGCTCCCCGCAAGGGTGTCGGTCCGCACGATGTGGCAATCTCGCTTGTTAAGGCTACGTTTGAGTCGGGCTTTGTCAAGAACAAAGTTCTGGAGTTTGCCGGTCCTGGTGTGAAGAACCTGCCCATCGACTTCCGTAATGGCATCGACATCATGACCACCGAGACCACCTGCTTGAGCTCTATCTGGATTACCGACGACGAGGTGAAGCACCACTATGAGATTCACCGCCGTCCCCAGGACTTCAAGGAACTGAAGCCCGGCAAGGTCGCTTACTACGACGCAATGATCCGCATCGACCTGAGCACTCAGGAGTCGATGATCGCTCTGCCGTTCCACCCCAGCAATGCCTTCACCATCCACGAGTTGCAGGCCAACCCGGTCGAGATTCTCAAGGCCGTTGAGGAGGACACCCGCAAGCGCTTTGGCGACAAGGTGCAGGTCGACCTCGTTGACAAGGTTGTCAATGGCAAGGTGATGGCCGACCAGGGTATCATCGCTGGTTGCTCGGGCGGTACGTACGACAACCTGAGCGCTGCCGCTTCGATCATGAAGGACAAGAGTATCGGCAACGACTACTTCACGATGTCGGCTTATCCTCAGTCAGTGCCCGTGTTCATGGCCGCCACACGCAGTGGCATCGTCGAGGAGCTGCTTGAGACCGGCTGCGTGATCAAGCCCGCCTTCTGTGGTCCTTGCTTCGGTGCCGGTGACGTGCCTTCGAACAATGGTCTGTCGATCCGTCACACGACCCGTAACTTCCCCAACCGCGAGGGTTCGAAGCCCGGCCAGGGCCAGATCTCGCTGGTTGCCCTGATGGATGCCCGCTCGATTGCCGCCACAGCCGCCAACGGTGGTGTCATCACCGCAGCGACCGACGTCGACTATGAGGACAACCACAAGCCCTATGAGTTCGATGCTCGCATCTATGACCGCCGCGTCTACTACGGCTTCGGTAAGGAGGAGCCTGAGCAGGAGTTGAAGTATGGTCCCAACATCAAGGACTGGCCCAAGATGTACGCTATGCAGGACAACATGTTGCTCGAACTGGCAGCCGTGATCCACGACCCCGTGACCACCACCGACGAGTTGATTCCTTCGGGCGAGACCTCGAGCTACCGCTCGAACCCGCTGAAGCTGTCGGAGTTCGCCCTGTCGCGCCGCGTGCCTGAGTATGTGGGCATCAGCAAGCGCATCCAGGCCGAGGACCTCGAGCGTCGTGCCGGCAAGTGCCCGCAGCACGTGCTCGATGCGCTGGCCAAGGTCGGTGCCAAAGCCGAGGTCACTTCGTTCGGCTCGTGCGTGTTTGCCAACCGTCCCGGTGATGGTTCGGCCCGCGAGCAGGCCGCATCGTGCCAGAAGGTGCTGGGCGGCGACGCCAACATCTGCTATGAGTACGCCACCAAGCGCTATCGCAGCAACTGCATCAACTGGGGTATCGTTCCCTTCACCATCGCCAAGGAGACCGAGTTCAACTACGTTCCTGGTGACTTCGTGTTCATCCCCGGCCTGCGTGAGGCCATCCTGGGTGGCAAGGAGGAAATAGACGCCAAGGTCATCACTGCCGACGGCGTGAAGGACATCCACCTGTTCTTCCAGAACCTGACTGCCGACGAGCGTCAGATCCTGGCCGACGGTTGCTTGATGAACTACTACGCAGCACAGAACAAGTAATAAACCTTTAAAACCGGGTGGCGACACAATCGCCACCCACATAACCCAATTAAATCATAACAATGGAGAAAATCAAAATGACCACTCCCCTGGTGGAGATGGACGGTGACGAGATGACCCGCATTCTGTGGAAGATGATCAAGGACGAACTCATCCTCCCGTTTGTTGACCTCAAGAGCGAGTACTACGACCTGGGTCTGCCCAAGCGCGACGAGACTGGTGACAAGATCACCGTCGAGGCTGCCGAGGCAACCAAGAAGTATGGTGTTGCCGTGAAGTGCGCCACCATCACTCCCAACCTGAAGCGCATGGACGAGTACAAGCTGCACGAGATGTGGAAGAGCCCCAACGGCACCATCCGTTCGATTCTGGACGGCACCGTGTTCCGCGCTCCCATCACTCTGCCCAGCATCAAGCCTGCTGTTCGCAACTGGGAGAAGCCCATCACCATCGCCCGTCATGCCTATGGTGACGTGTACAAGAGCGTCGAGCTGCGTGCCGACGAGCCCGGTGTGGCCAAGCTGGTCTTTGACGGCGAGAGTGGCAAGCACGAGGAGGTTGTGATCCACAACTTCAAGGGTGCTGGTGTGCTGCAAGGCATGCACAACCTGGACAAGTCGATCCGCTCGTTTGCTCACAGCTGCTTCAAGTTCGCTATCGACACCAAGCAGGATCTGTGGTTCTCGACCAAGGACACCATCTCGAAGAAGTATGATGCTCAGTTCCGCATCATCTTTGAGGAGGTCTATGAGCAGGAGTACAAGGAGCAGTTCGAGAAGCTGGGTCTGGAGTACTTCTACACCCTGATTGACGACGCTGTGGCTCGCGTGATTCGCAGCAAGGGCGGCTACATCTGGGCTTGCAAGAA
>DEKO01000026.1:67302-73794 GCA_002353885.1 Porphyromonadaceae bacterium UBA2720 | reverse complement strand
CGCCACTACTACAAGTATCTGGCCGGTGAGGAGACCTCGACCAACCCCATCGCCACCATCTTCGCTTGGAGCGGCGCTCTGCGCAAGCGCGGTGAGAAGGACGGCATCAAGGAGCTGATGAACTTCGGCGACCAGCTGGAGGGCGCTTGCTTCGACACGCTGAACTCGGGCACCGTGACCAAGGACCTGGTGAACCTGATGGAGGGTGTCGACGCCCACGCTGTGAACAGCAGCGACTTCATCAAGGCCATCCGTGCTAACCTCGAGAAGCGCCTGGGTTGCTAATCGTCCCTGAATTGACTAGAAGAGCAGATGATCCCACTGTGGGGCATCTGCTCTTTTCTTTGTTTTTCTATACAGAAGAGCATAAGGACATTGGCCTTTTCCCGATCTCGTTTTTTCTAGAACAGAAGGGCATCACGATTATTTTCCGAATTTGAGAACCATTAGCTCGCAACCGAATGGGCGCAATTATCGTTTTTTGGCTGCAAGACATCATAATATGTTGTACGAAATAGATTGACTTTTTGAAAAAAAAGAGTTATTTTTTGCGTGAGTGGTGGGAATTTGCGAACTTTGCGTGGATTATAGTAAACGACTAAAATTCTTGAAATGATGAAACGGACAATACTGATGGTGCTGATGGTGTGCGGGATGGCAGCTGCGGCACAGACAAACTTGAGAACGACGGGGCGCAACGTGCAAGAACTGGTGCCTGAGGGATGGATTAACATAGCCGAGGCGCAAGGCGACCTGAACAAGGATGGCATCGAGGACCTGGTGGTGGTAGCTGCGCCTGGCGAAGATGAATGGCCTGTGCTGGGCATCTACTGGGGTGGCAAGCAAGGACGGTTCAATATCTATCAAGCGTATGACTCCATCATGCCGCACAGCGACGAGGAGTTCAGCATGGTGGACTTGAGCATTAGCATCACCAAGCGTGGCGTGCTGCGCATTGACAGCCAGTTGAGCTACAGTGCCGGGTCGACTGGCAATGAACGACAGACCCACATGTTCCGCTATCAGGACGGCGACTTCTATCAGATAGGCTTTGAGATAGCAAGCTATTCGCGCTACACAGGCGAGAGCGAGGAACAGAGTTACAACTACCTGACGCACAAGCGCAAGACAACGTACGGAAATGTTTTCCAAGATGGCTATAAAGACAAGATTGTGTGGAGCAACTTGGAGCGTGAGCCGTTGAAGCGGCTAGGGAGTTTCGAGATGTGACGATGTGCGAGCCACAGGCATGTAATAGGATAACGGCACATGTGTTTAACGTAGTTTTTGACATATATGCCTATTTTTGGCACTCTGCGGGTGTAATTTTGCAGTGTAAAAATCACAAACGTTAAAACTGACACAATGATGAATGCACAAAACCTTGACACTGCTGTACTGAGCCAAACGGCTCAGCAGACGCCCCAAGTTGCTCTTGCCGAGCATGATAGAGACTCTTTCTCGCAGTCGCTGCTGCTGTGGATGGCTTCCTTTCCCATGTTTGCCATCGGCCTGTCGATGCTGAGTGGCACGCTACACACCATCGGCTACATTCTGGTGCTGGGTGCCGCTATCTGTTTTCTCAGCCCGGTGGTGCAGCTGCTGGGCTGCTTGACCGACAAGAGATGACAAAGGCCTCGGCGACACCGAGGCCCAATGGAGATTAATTTCCTGAAAATTAATTGGGCAGATGACGAGCAATCTCCTGCATGAGCATGTGTCCTAACTCATCTGCTCCCTTGACATTGAGTACATCGCCGGCGGCCGACTTGATCTGGTTGCCGGTGATTTGCTTTTGATAGATTTCATTGAGAACATAGACCAACATGTGGTTCATGGTCTCGGCATCGATGGTGAAGTCCCATTGCTCTGCCTGCTCTGGAGAGACCCAGATGCCTCCATTATTGTGGTTATTATCGACCGCTTTCACCTTAACTTGCGGATACTCATTACGCAGTTTCTTGATTTTGTCCTGATTGTTGCGATAGGCATTGGTCAAATAGGCGATGCCCAAAAAACGATTTGTTGCTTTACCGCGCTTGATTGAGTTCTTGTAGCAAGTCTCAATATCGTTGTAGAATGCAATGACTGTGATGTTGTTCATGCCACCGTTGATTGCCTTGTCAACCACTTTTTTGAGCGACTCGTAGCTGTTAAGGGCACTGTCATATAGCACGCCCTCGCCCGAGAAATCAATGTTCTTGGTGCTGGTGCTTTTGCCAGCCCCTCCAGGCCCGGTGAGCACGGTTATGCTTCGGTTTCCGTTGTTGACAGCTGCCTGCATCATGCGACGGTACACAGTGTCGACCAGCCATTTTTCGGCTGCTCGGTAGTCGGGCACATTAGTGCCATCGTAGCCTATGGGAGCCAGCTGCTTGCGTATCTCGTCGGGGTCTAACTTGTTGCCTGCTGTGGCCAGATAATTGTCGATGAGTTTCCCCGCATGTTTCTTGGCCCACGCGACAGCATCATCGCCTGTAAGACTCTTGACTTGGCAGCATTCATGCTTGGCACTGCAGTCGGTCTGCTGAGCCACGATAGGCGACATCGCCATCATGGCAAGCGCCAATAGTAATAACAGTTTTCTTCTCATAAATCATTCATTTATCTTGCCGCACGGCGATAGAGCCAAATGGCAATAAGGGTGTATAAGATATTGGGTATCCACATGGCCACTCGCGCCGATGTGTAACCCGAAACAGCAAAAGTCGACGTGACGGTCATGAACAGGATGTAGCTGAAACTGAGCAGCAACCCGATGCCTATGTTCATGCCCATGCCTCCCCTGACCTTGCGCGACGAGAGTGACAGGCCAATGACCGTAAGGATAAATGCTGCTGCAGTCATGGCATAACGCCGTTCATATTCGACCTCAAAGTTCATAATTCCAGCCACACCACGTGCATGTTGCTGATCGATATACTGGCGCAACTCAGGCGAGGTCATGGTCTGCTCGTCATTCTTTGAAATCAGGAAGTCACGTGGTTCGAAGTTGAGCATTGTGTCGAGTGTGGCACCAGTGGTCATGCTCTCTTTCAGTCCATTGAACCGACGCATTGTGTAACTGTTGAGGTGCCAACGGCCTAGAGTGTCATACTTGATGTTTTCGGCCGACAGACGTGACTTGAGTTTCTTGCCATCGAATTGGTCAAGCGAGAATCGGTAGCCTGTCTTGGTGGTATTATCATATCGAGAGATATAGGCCATCACCCCAGGACTGACTTGCATCTGGATGTTGTCACCGTAGGTCACGGCCTTGTTTTTGACCCATCGGTTGGTGTAGGCAATGCGCTGCACATTGGCCGGTGGGATGACATAGGCCGAGAGCAGGTAGCTTAGAATAGCAATGACTGTTGCCGAAAAGAGATAAGGCATGAGCAACCGGCGGAAGCTGATGCCACTCGAAAGCATGGCAATAATCTCACTGCGGTCGGCCAGTCGCGAGGTGAAGAAAATGACAGAGATAAAGGTGAACAAAGGGCTGAACTGGCTGACGATGAACGGCAGGAAGTTCATGAAGTACTGGAACACCGTGTCCTTGAGTGGCGCAGTGAGCACCGCATCAAGTTTCTCATTGACATCAAACATGATGACGATGGCCATGAGCAACAGGATGGCAAAAAGGTAGGTGCCCAAGAAGTTCTTGACAATGTAGAGGTCAAACTTCTTTACCCATGGCTTGCGCACCGGTTCGGTTGCCTTTGTCTGCTCTTGCTGCTGGTCAAGCGCTGGCTCCTGCTCTTGGTCGTGCTGCTCTTGTACGATATGTTGCAATTCTGCTTCTTCCATTTCTTTTATTACCCGAGAGCCATCCTCGGTATACGCTGACTTGACTAGAGCCGCCGCTGGACTCGTTCGACCATATCGGTTTTCCACTGCTTGAAGTCACCTGCAATGATGTGACGACGTGCCTCGCCCACGAGCCACAAGTAGAAAGCCAGGTTGTGAATACTGGCAATCTGCATCGCCAGTATTTCTTGTGAGATGAACAAGTGACGCAGATAAGCTTTGCTGTAGATGTGATCGACAATTGATGGCCCATCCTCTTGCAGAGGAGAGAAATCGTCGGCCCACTTGCGGTTGCGCATGTTCATGATGCCGTGCTGAGTGAAGAGCATGCCGTTGCGACCATTGCGCGTGGGCATGACACAATCCATCATGTCGACACCGCGGTCGATGGCCTCAAGAATATTAGCCGGAGTGCCAACTCCCATGAGATATCGGGGGCGGTCGGTGGGCAATATCTCGTTGACAACCTCAATCATATCATACATCACCTCGGTAGGCTCGCCGACGGCCAATCCGCCAATCGCATTGCCATCAGCGCCTAAGTCGGCCACATGTTTGGCAGCATCTTGTCGCAGGTCCTTGTAGACACAGCCTTGCACAATGGGGAAAAAAGCCTGACGGTGACCATAGCGTGGTTGTGTCTCGTTGAAGTGCTTCCACCCACGATCAAGCCAACTCTGGGTCAGCCTGAGTGATTTCTCGGCATAGCCTCGCTCGCTGGTTCCCGGCGGACACTCGTCCAGTGCCATCATGATGTCGCTGCCGATGGTCCGCTGTATGTCAACTACATTCTCGGGTGTGAACAGATGTTTAGACCCGTCGATGTGACTGCGAAAAGTCACTCCCTCGGGTTTGAGTTTGCGATTCTCGCTGAGTGAGAAGACTTGAAAGCCTCCACTATCAGTAAGTATTGGACGGTCCCAGCCATTGAACTTGTGCAATCCACCAGCTCGTTCAATGATGTCCATCCCTGGCCGCAGATAGAGGTGGTAGGTGTTGCCCAAAATAATCTGTGCCTTAATGTCATCACGGAGTTCAGTCATGTGCACCGCCTTGACAGCCCCCAACGTGCCCACGGGCATGAAGATGGGTGTCTCGATGGAGCCGTGGTCGGTTGTAATCAATCCGGCTCTAGCGTTACTGCCACTGGCTGTTGCTTTAAGTTCAAAATCCATTGTCAAATTGTGTTGCGTCAAATTATGAGCGCAAAATTACTACTTTTTTCTCACTTTCATGATATGTGAGTGCAATAAAGTCATGAAAAATGCGACCAACATCTGCGCTGAAGTTGAGCTACTAAACGTCAATGAAAATAAAAAACCACATTTTTCATTTTGTAATGCGGTCAATTTGCACTACCTTTGCACTCGCAATGGAATATGTTGTATCGATAGAGAAAGAGAAAATCAACGAGATGCCGATTGCCGAATATGGTAATGGCCACATCTACATTGTTGAATCTATGTCACAGGTCAATGCCGCAGTAGCTCACTTGCGCAAACACCCATTAATCGGATTTGACACTGAGACGCGGCCTTCATTCAAGCGAGGCGAACATCACAAGTTGGCACTGATACAACTGGCCACTCCCACCGACTGCTTCTTGTTCCGCATCAGCAAGTTCAAGAGCATTCCACTCAAGCTCAAGGAATATATGGAAGATGCCAGCTGTCCAAAAGTTGGCTTGTCTACTCACGATGACATCAGCCAGATGCTCCGTGTCACACGCATGCAGCCGGCAGGATTCATCGAGATTCAAGAGATGGTCAAGCCGTATCGCATCACCGACATGAGCCTGCAGAAGATTTATGCCATCCTTTTCGGACAGAAAATCAGCAAAGGGCAACGGCTGACCAACTGGGAGAGCGATGTGCTCACACCCCAGCAACAGCGTTATGCCGCTATCGATGCCTGGGCGTGCATCGACATCTACAACTGCCTGACTAGTGGCAAATTCATACCCGAACAATCACCCTATTATCACTTGAAAGAAAATGAGCAATAAACCCAAACGTTCGACAATAATTCCACTTTGCCTTTTGGCATATCTGTGTGTAATGGCTTGGGTGGGTCGTGGTCAAATTACTAAAGCCGAACCGGACTATCTCCAGTACTTCGGCATCATTGGCATCAGCCTACTCATCATCGTACTGCTCTACTTTGCATTGCGACGAAAGGAAACCCTGCGACAGCGGCGCGAGGAAGAATTGTATGGCACATACGCCGATGAAGAAGCCACCAACGAGAACGACAAAGCATCCGAGGCATGACCTCGGATGCTTTTTATTTTAACACATCGTGCTGATGCTACTGGGCAAGGCGGAGCCCCAGGAAGTTATACTTGGTGAAGAAACCATTATAAGAGCCGTTTGCTCTTGCCGATACACGGCAAAAAGTGGCCTCCTTCTCCCAGCCACCACCGCGATAGACTTTGCAGTCCCATTCATTAGAGTCGGGGCCGGTCGGGTTGGTTTGAGCCTCCTCGGGATACACCTCGGCATACCAGTCGTTACACCACTCCCAGACGTTGCCGCTCATGTCATAGATGCCAAGTTCGTTGGGTGCTTTCTTGCCAACGGGATGCGTTTTCGAACTGCTGTTGCTTTTGTACCACGCCACCTGGCTAAGGGTATTGCCCCCAGCATAAAGGTAGCCGTTGCTCTGGTTGCCGCCACGCGCAGCAAACTCCCACTCGGCCTCGGT
>DEKO01000026.1:59073-67274 GCA_002353885.1 Porphyromonadaceae bacterium UBA2720 | reverse complement strand
CGGCCTCGGTGGGCAAGCGGAAGTGTGCACCAGTGAGTTCGTTGAGCTTGTTGATAAACTCCTGACATTCGATCCATTTAACATATTCTACAGGACATTGCAGGTCGCCGGTGAATCGGCTGGGATTTGTCCCCATGACGGCGAGCCACAGCTCTTGCGTGACCTCAGTCATGCCAATCTGATAGCTGGACAAAGTGACTTGATGAGCGGGAAACTCACACTCCAGTGCATAGCTAGTCTGCTCATCGGTTGCTCCCATCATGAAGGTACCGCCCTCAACATTGACCATGTCAAACTCCACGCCATTGACCGTGTAATGTGTGGGTAATTCAGGCTCCGGCACAGTCTTGCCCAGCATGATGTTAATAATGAGGTTGACATCAGCCACATCTACCACTCCGTCACCTGTGACGTCGCCCAAGGGATTGCTGGAATTGCCCAGCATCACATTGATCACCTCATTGACATCGGCAACATCAACTTCATTATCGCCTGTAACATCACCTTTTATGGCTGCATTCATTGTTGCAACAGCAATAACTGCAAGAAAAATTAGACAAAAACGCTTCATATTCTTTTGTATTTCAGATGTATAAATTTATTGTCGTCTTACAGGTACAATGTGGTATCACTAGATGAGCCGTTTACGCTTCAGATAGACATAGATGAGCACCGACAGGATGACTGAAATCAGAATTGAAAATGGAAATCCCCATAGCCAAGTCTCCATGCCATTTGGCACATTCATGCCATAGAAGCCTGCGATGCCTGTGGGTACCATCAGAATGATGGTGATGACCGTGAGCGTGCGCATGATCACATTCATATTGTTGCCAATGATGGAAGCATAGGATGAATGTTGCCGGTCGAGAATCTGGCTGTAGATGTTGGCTGTATCATAGGCCTGCTGCATCTCGATGTCAACATCGTAAAGCAAATCCTCGTCATACGTCGCATTGCGCAGATGCTTCTTGAAGCGCATGAGCACCACTTCATTGCCCCGCAGCGAAGTGATAAAATAAATCAGGAATTTGCCCAGTCCCATCATTTTGAGCAACTCGTCATTGTCCATCGACTCGTCTAATCGAGCCTCGGCTTGCTTCATCATGCTGTTCATCTGCTTAAGATACTTAAGATACCACACCGAACTCGATAGCATGATGGACAACATCATATCATAACCGCGCCGCTCGGGCTGACGGCGACGATTGCTCCACTGAACATAGTCGTCAAGCACCTCGTTGTCAAAGAAGCTTACAGTGATAAACACTTCACTGCGCATGAGCACAGCCAGTGGGCGCGTATGAAACTCTGTGTCACCATCAGCATCAACACTGCTGCTAGGAATGCGCAGAATCACTGCAATCCAGTCATCTGCTTGATCGATGCGCGGACGTTCGTCGGCATCGGCGGCATCATGCACAAAATCAAGTGGCGCTTGCCAACGGCTTTCGAGCAGATTCAGTTCGTCTGTTGTAGGGTTGTCAACCCTAATCCATGCATTTGGCTGCCATTGTTCGGCCTGAATATAGCATGAGTCATATGTCCAGTAAGTAATCATCGCACATTGGTTCTCGTGTAAGATAAATCATCCTTTAATCCTAGCATCACATCAATAACCTTGTTGACATCTGATATGTCAACTTGACCATCTCTGTTGGCATCAACTTCTTCTGTTTTGAAGGTAGAATCTTTGCCCAACATGACATTGATGATGATATTAATATCAGTCACATCAACTAGTCCGTCTCCACTGATGTCGCAAGAATTAATCCGTCGCAGCAAATAGCGCATACCAGCTTCTGCATCCAACTTTCCGCGTCCCCACTGCCTGGCATCGCCACCAACGACAAACTCATCGCGCACTGCCGTATGATCAAGGATGTCGCGAACGTCATCAGGCGTCAGGTCTGGACAGGCTTGCAGCCAGAGCGCAATGGTTCCTGTCATCACAGGGGCTGACATTGATGTGCCATAGCATGCTCCATAGGGATAGTCAACACCCTGGGCATGATGAATGAATGATAGGTTGTAGGCGTTGATAATAGCTGAGCAAGTATCATATCGGCTCGCCGATGAGATGGTGACCATGCCAGGTGCACAGATGTCGGGCCTTGCCTTGCCCCGCACGTCTGGTCCCCATGCGGTGAAATAAGCGATGTCGTGCATGGGGGTTGCGCGACGGTTAGAATAGGTTCCGCCTGTCGCTAACGGAAATGTCTGCTTTGCGATATAGGCACCAACCGAAATGGCTTGATCGCCCGTAGCCAAGTCACTGATGGTTCCGGCTTTAGTACCTTTTCGCTGACCATCGAGAATTTTGGCAAAGAAAGCGCCACCTGAAGCCCAAGCGTTAAAATCAGGATCATCGTCGGCTATCACCCTCAGTCCCAAACGATAGCGGCTTGTGTCGAATGGTTTGATGGTGGAGATGACAACCGAGTGAGAGCGGTCACCTTCTTCAACAGCTGTGGCAAAGAGGAAGTTGCCTGTCGCATAATGGCTCCACACCGCGTCCGAATCCACTTCGAAGGTCAACAACGAATCGGGTGCGATGTCGGTCAGAAAAGGTGTTTCAGCAACAATCTTCTTTTCGGTCTTGTCAATGAGCGTCAATGCTAGTGCATGCCTATGACCTTCAGAAGACCACAGATAGAGCGAACTATTGAAAGACGAGGAGTATAGCTCTATAGCCGTATTCAATGTATCACTCATGGTCTTGAAATTATGAGTCATGTGCAAGGCTGCAAAACCAGAGTTGTGAGCCGAGACTGACAAGATGCGGCCTGGTCCTGACAGTTGGTCAAAGATTTGGCACAAGGGCGACGTTCCATCATGTGGACCGTCACTAGATGAAAAACTCATGTTGACAACAGCTGGCAATCCAACGCGATCGGCATAATCGAAAATATACAACAGCGAGTTGGCAATATCAGTGTCCCACAACTCAGGCATGGCACAAATGACCAGTTGGGCTTGCGGTGCGACACCCTGCATGCCATTGATGCAACTGCCTGCTGCGGTACCTGTGGTGTGTGTGCCATGCGATGCTGTCGGGTCGTCAGTCGTCAGCCGAACAATCTGCTCGGGTGTGGTATAGTGACTGCCTGGCAGCGTGTCGCCATGGATGATGGGCGAGATTCCTGTCGAATCTTGTGGCAGATAGGCTGCAACCACCCTACTCCTGCCTGTCGCGTCACACAGATTGATGTGATTGAAATCGACGCCAGTGTCGATGACACCAATCACGACACCTCGCCCATCATAGGGCATCCCGAATCCGATGCCGCTGGCTAGAGGAGGTACATGGGCATCAGCCAGCGCCGAATCATTGCACACCTGTGCCAACTGTGCCACCGACAACTGCCTTATACCACTCACTTGACACAACTGAGCAACAGCCGACAATGGCACCGAGGCAGTGACCCTATTTGAAAAACGAGCATAAACTTTAACTCCCAATTTCAGGAGCTGATCGATGGCTTGCGGAGAGTCAACTGTAATGAAGGCTTTCACCATCTGGTCGTTAGCTGAAGCTATCCGACTGCCCGAATGGTGCTGTTGCAGCAATGCCAGTCGCGTTGCTGCCGACATGCGTCCTTGAGCCCAAACTCCAACGACAACGCAACTGAGCATGACGATTAGGCTGAATATCCGTTTCATGGCATCCGCTTGTCATATCGTTCAACATTCTCCTCGAGTTGACGATTGCGATAATAGTCAATGCCCTTGATTTGGCGATAGGCACGATAGAAGCCATAAGCCGCCAGAATGGCTGCCATTCCTAGACGGATAGTCTTCCAGGTTGAATCATCGCTCCAGCCGAAAAAATTAACCATGAGCAGATAGGCCATGCCCAAATAGATAATAATCATGAACACGCCAAAGATGAGTCGTAGGATTTTAGTGAGCATGTGTCAAAAAGTTAGATGTGATCGTTAACTATTAGTTGTTATCAGACCTGCCTCAACAGGGACAAGAGCAGGAGCAGAGCCTCGTTGGTGGCACGGGCAATGACCCGCTGGCGATGTCCAGGAATGTGTTTGCACTGTGAAAGCACCTTGTTGCCACATCGCGCAGCCATCCAAACAGTCCCGACCGGTGTGTCGACCGAACCGCCACCAGGCCCTGCAACACCCGTGGTGGCTACTGCACAGTCGGTGCCCAACAGACGACACACTCCTGCAGCCATTTGCTCGGCCACCGACTGACTCACGACACCATAATGGTCTATGTCACTTGCTGAAACGCCGAGCTGTTGCTCCTTGACTCGTCGATGATAGGACACTACCGAGCCAATGAAATATTCGCTCGAGCCAGCTATGGCAGTGATTTCATGAGCGATGTTGCCACCGGTGCAACTCTCGGCAGTGGCCAATGTCAGCCCTTTGTCGCGCAACATGTTGCCCACAATGCCTGCAAGTGGCAAATCCTCATCAGCAACAACATGGTCACCCAGCCGCTCGCGCAACTCTAGGCCGAGGCGGTCCATCTCCGATTTCAGCCACTCGCGGTCGGTCGACAGACCGGTCAGCCTCAGGTGGATGATTCCTGGCTGGGGCAGGTAGGCCAAATGGATGCCCTCAGGCAGCTTACGCTCCCATTCATCCAGTTCCATGGCCAGGGCACTCTCAATGATTCCCACCACCATCAGGTGGCGGAACTCAATGTCAACATTGTCACAGAAATGAGCCATGAGTTGAGGTATGACCTCACGGACCAGCATGGTCTCGGCCTCATAGGGGACTCCAGGCATGCTCACCAGCACCTTGCCGTCATGTTCGAACCACATCAATGGAGCCGTGCCGCACTGGTTCTGGATCACACGGCACGACGATGGCACCATGGCTTGCGCACGAGTGTAATCGTTCAGTTTGAGATGACGCCCGGCAACAATGCTCTCAACATTGCGGGCTGTCGCCTGGTCATAGACCAACTCTCCACCGAAGTATCGGCACAGCGTGGGCTTGGTGATGTCGTCCTTTGTCGGGCCCAGACCGCCTGTCATGAGCACAACGTTGCTATGGACAAACGCCTCGTCGATAGCATCGAAGATGGCTTGCCCATCGTCGGCAACAGCTCTGATGTTGACTGCTTGCCAACCATATGGGGTGAGGTGGCGGGCAATATAACCCGAATTTGTATCTTGCACTTGGCCAATGAGAATCTCATCGCCAACAACTATGATTGAATAGTCCAACTCGTAAAGAATTAAAATAAGAATATAAATAATTGCTGCAACAAACAAAACCATGTGCATCAAATAACCACTCTCGCAAAGGGTGGCGCTGTGATGTCGCAGTACTGTTTGTCACGATATTTAAAGTAACCCGCCACGGCTATCATGGCGGCGTTATCGGTTGTGAACACACGCTTAGGGACAAAAGCGCGCAATCGGCGGCGTTCGGCATAGGTCTTGACGGCCTGTCGCATCGCCGAGTTGGCCGACACTCCTCCACCGATGGCAATGGTGCGGATACCCGTCTCTTTGATGGCACGTCCAAATTTGTCCATGAGGATGTCGACGATTGTCTTCTGCAACGATGCAGCCAGGTCGGCCTTGTTCTCCTCAATAAAGTTGGGATTCAACTTCAGTTCGTCACGCAGGGTGTAGAGAAATGACGTTTTCAGACCGCTGAAACTGTAGTCATAACCAGGGATGTGCGGCTTGGCAAACTTAAATCGTTCGGGGTCGCCCTGCTGTGCCAGCGCATCGATGACAGGTCCACCGGGATAAGGCAAACCCATCGACTTGGCGCATTTGTCAAATGCTTCGCCAGCTGCATCATCGATGGTGTGTCCCAAGATTTCCATGCGATTGGGAGCATCAACCCGTATTATCTGAGAATTTCCTCCCGAAACCAGCAGACATAGGTAAGGAAACTCAGGAACTGGAGCGTCAGGGGTTTCTTGGATAAAATGTGCTAACACATGGCCATGCAGATGGTTGACATCGACCAGAGGCACATTCAATGCCAACGCTAGCCCCTTGCTGAAAGAAGTGCCCACATGCAACGACCCAGGCAGCCCCGGACCACGCGTAAAAGCAATGGCATCAATCTCTTCGCGCTTGATTCCCGCTTGACGAATCGCTTCGGACACGACGGGTACTATGTTCTGCTGATGAGCTCGTGAAGCCAACTCGGGCACCACTCCACCATACTGTTCATGCACCTTCTGACTGGCAATCACATTGCTCAAGAGCAAGGTGTCACGCACCACTGCAGCAGACGTGTCGTCACATGACGACTCAATACCTAATATTATACTCACAATATATTGTTATTGAAAAATTAGCAATGTTTTGGTTCAACTTGCAAAGGTACAAAAATTAGATGAAGAAATTGAGAAGATCTCAAAAGAATTTCCAATTCACGGCCAAACTAAAAATTCGGCCAAAAGTTGTCGTCTATATTAAAATAATGTTGTAATTTTGCGGAATTGTTTAGAATCGCATGTGATGCAAACCTAAACTAACGCTTGAACAATTAATACTCAACTATAACTAATTAAACTGGTTAACAAAACATGAAAGAAAAGAAATTCATGACCTGTGATGGTAACCAAGCAGCTGCGCACATCAGTTATATGTTCACTGAGGTGGCCGCTATCTATCCCATCACCCCGTCCTCGACCATGGCCGAGCACGTTGACGAATGGGCTGCCGCTGGCCGCAAGAACATCTTTGGTGAGACTGTGCTCGTGCAGGAGATGCAGAGCGAGGCAGGTGCAGCCGGTGCCGTTCATGGCTCGCTTCAGGCTGGTGCCTTGACCACGACCTACACTGCTTCGCAGGGTCTGTTGCTGATGATTCCCAACATGTACAAGATTGCTGGCGAGTTGCTGCCTGGCGTGTTCCACGTGTCGGCACGTACGTTGGCATCGCACACGCTGTGCATCTTCGGTGACCACCAGGATGTCATGGCCACTCGCCAGACTGGCTTCGCCATGCTCGCTGAGGGGTCGGTGCAGGAGGTAATGGATCTGGCTGCTGTGGCTCACCTGAGTGCCATCAAGGGCCGCGTGCCGTTTGTCAACTTCTTCGATGGTTTCCGCACTTCGCACGAGATTCAGAAAGTAGAAGCCATGGACATGGAAGACCTGCGCCCGCTGCTCGACATGGATGCCGTTGAGCGTTTCCGCCACAGCGCCATGAACCCCGACCGCCCCGTCACTCGCGGTACGGCCGAGAACCCCGATGTATTCTTCCAGCACCGTGAGTCGTGCAACGACTATTATACTGCAGTGCCTGCCATCGTCGAGGACTATATGAACAAAATCAGCGAGATCACTGGCCGCAAGTATGGCTTGTTTGACTACTATGGCGCCAAGGATGCCGAGCGCGTAATCATCGCCATGGGTTCGGTCACCGAAGCCATCCGCGAGACCATCGACTACCTCACCGCCAAGGGTGAGAAGGTGGGTCTGGTGGCTGTGCACCTGTATCGCCCGTTCTCAGCCAAGCACTTCCTGGCAGCTGTGCCCAGCACAGCCAAGCGCATTGCAGTGCTTGACCGCACCAAGGAGCCCGGTGCTAACGGCGAGCCCCTCTATCTGGATGTGAAAGACTGCTTCTATGGTGTGGAGAATGCTCCGCTTATCGTGGGTGGTCGTTATGGTCTGGGCTCTAAGGACACCACTCCGGCTCAGATTCTGTCGGTCTATGAGAACCTGGCTCTGCCCATGCCCAAGAACCAGTTCACCATCGGCATTAACGATGACGTGACATTCACCTCTCTGCCTCAGAAGGAAGAGATTGCCATGGGTGGCGAGGGCATCTTCCAGGCCAAGTTCTATGGTCTGGGTGCTGACGGTACTGTAGGTGCCAACAAGAACTCAGTCAAAATCATCGGTGACAACACCGACAAGCATTGCCAGGCCTACTTCTCGTATGACTCGAAGAAGTCTGGTGGTTTCACCTGCTCGCACCTGCGCTTTGGCGACACGCCCATCCGCTCGACCTATCTGGTGACTACCCCTAACTTTGTCGCTTGCCATGTACAGGCTTACCTGCACATGTATGATGTGACCCGTGGTCTGCAGAAGAATGGTTCATTCCTGCTCAACACCGTCTGGGAGGGTGAGCAGCTGGCAGCCAATCTGCCCAACAAGGTCAAGAAGTACTTTGCTGACAACAACATCACCGTCTACTATATCAATGCTACCAAGATTGCACAAGAGATTGGTCTGGGCAACCGCAC
>DEKO01000026.1:56001-59027 GCA_002353885.1 Porphyromonadaceae bacterium UBA2720 | reverse complement strand
CAGTCAGCCTTCTTCCGCATCACCGAGGTGATTCCCGTTGAGTTGGCAGTAGAGCAGATGAAGAAGTTCATTGTCAAGTCTTATGGCCGCAAGGGCGAGGATGTCGTCAACAAGAACTATCAGGCCGTTGACCGCGGTGGTGAGTACCTGCGCCTGGAGGTTGATCCTGCTTGGAGCAATCTGCCCGTTGAGGACAACATCAACGACGACGCTCCTGCATTTGTGCACGATGTGGTTCGTCCCATCAATGCACAGAACGGCGACCTGCTGCCTGTGAGTGCTTTCAAGGGCCGCGAGGATGGTACTTGGGATCCCGGAACAGCCGCATGGGAGAAGCGTGGCGTTGCTACGTTTGTACCCGTGTGGAAAGCAGAGAACTGTATCCAGTGCAACAAGTGTGCATTTGTCTGCCCGCACGCTGCCATCCGTCCGTTTGTGATGAACGAGCAGGAGGCTGCCGCATCTCCATTCAAGGACGAGGAGAAGCTGGCCGCTATCGGCAAGGGCTTCGAGGGCATGAAGTTTGTCCAGGTGGTCGATGTGATGGATTGCCTCGGCTGCGGCAACTGCGCCGACGTCTGCCCGGGCAAGAAGGGTGTCAAGGCTCTGGAAATGGTGCCCCTCATGGGTCACGAAGAAGACCAGAAACTTTGGGACTACGCCATCAAGAACGTCACCAGCAAGCAACACTTGGTCGACACCAAGAGCAATGTCAAGAACTCACAATTTGCTACGCCGCTGTTTGAGTTCTCGGGTGCTTGCTCAGGATGTGGCGAGACTCCTTATCTGAAGCTGATTTCGCAACTGTTTGGCGACCGTGAGATGGTGGCTAACGCAACGGGCTGTAGCTCGATTTACTCAGCTTCTGTTCCCTCTACCCCCTATCGTGTCAACGAGAAGGGTCATGGTCCCGCATGGGCAAACTCGCTGTTTGAGGACTTCTGCGAGTTCGGTCTGGGTATGACCATCGCCGACGAAAAGATGCGCAACCGTGTCACAGGTTTTGTGCAGGAGGCTCTTGAAGCCGACGGAGTTGCTCCCGAGGTCAAGGCTCTGTATCAAGAGTGGATGGACAACCGTAATGATGGTGCTCGCAGCCGCGAACTCAGCGACAAGATTCTCGAGGCCATTGAGCACAGCGACAACCCCGCCGACCTCAAGGTCAAGAGCTTGGGCCAGTATCTGGTCAAGCGTTCGCAGTGGATTGTCGGTGGCGACGGCGCTAGCTATGACATCGGCTTCGGCGGTCTGGATCACGTCATCGCATCGGGCAAGAATGTCAACATCCTGGTCATTGACACTGAGGTCTATAGCAACACTGGCGGTCAGGCATCGAAGGCTACGCCCATCGGCGCCATTGCCAAGTTTGCCGCTGCCGGCAAGCGCATCCGCAAGAAAGACCTGGGTCTGATTGCTACAACCTATGGCTACGTCTATGTCGCACAGGTGGCAATGGGAGCCGACAATGCACAATGCCTCAAGGCTATCCGTGAGGCTGAGGCTTATGACGGACCTTCGGTCATCATCGCTTACGCTCCTTGCATCAACCATGGTCTGAAAGCCGGTATGGGCAAATCGCAGGCCGAGGAGGCTAAGGCTGTGGCATGCGGTTACTGGCACCTGTGGCGTTACAACCCCATGCTGGAGGCCGAGGGCAAGAACCCGTTCACACTTGACTCGAAAGAGCCCAACTGGGACGAGTTTGCCGACTTCCTCAAGGGCGAGGTCCGCTATGCATCGGTGCTCAAGCAGTATCCCGATGAGGCAGAGGAACTCTTCAATGCAGCCAAGGAGAACGCTCAGTGGCGCTACAACAACTACCGTCGCCTGGCTCGCCAGCAGTGGGGAGTTGCTGAGTAATTAATAGCTGATAGCATACAAGCTATTACGATTAACCAACATTTTAAAATCGTCCCAGCTCGTGTTTTTCCGGGCTGGGACGATCTGTTTGGCACAATTTTTGCTATGTCAAGCAATAAAACCAAACAATGATGACATAGTTGTATAGTATATCACCGCTTGTGTGAAGCGCAACAATTCCTGGTTCAGCATTCGGCTCGTCAGAGCCGTTTGACAGGGATTGTTGCGCTCTGTTGCATTCAACAATTCCTGAACCACTAGCGTTCACTAACATGTTGTACAACAAAAACATCACAAGCAATGACACAAAACAATTGTGTAGTGCGATGCACTGCCGAAGGCAGCATCATCGACATCAATCCCATCGAGTTGCATCACCTGATCCAAGATGCCGACAAACACATCAACAGCATGCACGACGTCGGCCAGCGTGCAGCCTACTATCAACGCTTGGCCACATTGTGTGAGACCTCTGGCAACGATGGACAAGCTATCGGATTGCTACGCAAGGCCTTGGCACTCTATTGCCGCCACGACATCATCGACTGCACACAACATTTTGGCCAAGCAGCCAAAAGCTGCGCAAGGCATATCGACCATTTGCGCCGCCGGGCCTTTGGCAATGACCATTCGTTCAGTATGCTGAGTGACGTCATTACGTTCTACGATGAGCTATACTGGATGCGTCTTCTCGATGAAAAACCCGAGGTGTGGGACATCTATTGTGCCGAAGGAAAAATTCACAATCTCGACCATAACCAATGGCTGCTGCTCGTCCGGCAACTCACGATGGATGCAGTCGGCTGAATGTTCATTGAGAACTTGAGCAGAGTGCGTCGATAATCATTCTAAATTCTTAATTATTAATTAAAAAAGGTGTTTTTTTTGGTGTATTCACGAAGTTGTCGTAACTTTGCATGTTATTTTTAATTGTAGCCACAACAGCATGTTAAAGAAGAGCACGATTGAGAAGATTATTGCAGAGGACATGGCGGCCATCTGGTCGATTCTCACGATGGATGAGAAGCACCAGATTACCGACAACTTCGTGATACACAACTTCAAGAAGAATCAAATCATTTATGCCGAAAAAGACGAACCACAGTTCTTGTGGACGCTGATGAAGGGCAAGGTGAAGATGTTCAAGGATGGCATTGGCGGTCGTC
>DEKO01000026.1:0-55989 GCA_002353885.1 Porphyromonadaceae bacterium UBA2720 | reverse complement strand
TCTATACCGGCCCATTCAATACTTCGGCTACCGCTCCTACTTTGCACGTGAGCAGTATGTCTCATCGGCTGCGGCACTAGAGCCATCGACTCTGGGCACCATACCTATGAAACTGGTCGAGGAACTTATCAACCAAAATCGACAATTGGCCTGGTTCTTCATTCATGAGCTGTCGCGACATCTGGGAGGTAGCGACACCAAGATTGTCACGTTAACACAGAAGCACATCCGTGGCCGTCTGGCCGAGGCACTGATGCTGATGCTTGACAACTATGGATACGAGGCCGATGGTCAGACACTCAACATTTTCATGGCACGCGAGGACCTGGCTAACTTGTCAAACATGACCACGAGCAATGCAATCCGCACCTTGTCGGCATTTGTGCAAGAGAAAATCATCATTGTCGATGGTCGGCGCATCAAGATTGTTGATGAGCAGGCACTTCGTAATATCAGCAAATTTGGATAACTGGTCATGATCATCGCTCAACAGAAACGCCATGAAAACATGGCCGAGTACCTGCTCTATCTGTGGCAGGTCGAGGACATCATCCGAGCTTGCAAGCTAGACCTAAATGTCATCGAACAGACCGTTATCGCCCGCTATGACGTTGACCAAGCGAAACGTGACGAGATTCGCGACTGGTATGAGTCGCTGGTTAAGATGATGCAGCTTGAGCATGTCGAACAGGCAGGGCACTTGCAGATTTGCAAGAATGTGCTCATCAGACTGAACGACTTGCACCGTCAACTGCTCGCCAGTGACAGATACCCAGACTATGGTGCTGACTACTACCGCACATTGCCCTTCATTGTCGAACTGCGTGCCCGCGAGCACAAAGATGAGCCCACGGGAGAGTTGGAGACTTGCTTCAATGCACTCTATGGCGTATTGTTACTGCGACTGCAGGGCAAGGAGATCTCTCACGACACCCAGGTCGCCATCGCACAGATCTCGCACTTTCTGGGACTGTTGTCGGCCTATTACAAGAAAGACGAGGACGAAGAGCCACTGTTTGATTAATCAACAACCGAACCATCATGAAGCTACTCATCACAGGAGCAAACGGGCAGTTAGGACGTGAAATGCGCCGGCTGCTGGACGGAGACAAGCGGTTTGCTCCCATTTATACCGATGTTGATGAACTTGACATCACCAATCGTGAGGCCGTTGAACGAATGTTCGACAGCCAACTTTTTGACTATATCGTCAACTGCGCGGCTTACACTGCCGTCGACCGTGCCGAGGACGACGAGGCAACCGCTGCACTCATCAACACTCATGCAGTCGAAGTGCTGGCCTCGGCTGCTGCGCGAAGGGGCGTGAGAATGATTCACGTCAGTACCGACTATGTGTTCGATGGTGAGGGCAATCGCCCCTACCGCGAGGACGATGCGCCCCACCCTGTGTCGGCCTACGGTCGCACCAAACTGGCCGGAGAGCAAGCCTTGCAGCGTATCCTGCCTGGACAATATGTCATTTTGCGCACCGCATGGCTCTACTCGGCTCATGGCAAGAACTTTGTCAAAACCATGCTTGAACTGGGGCGCACACGGCAACAACTGCGTGTGGTCTATGACCAAGTGGGATCACCCACATTGGCCACCGATCTGGCTCAGGCCATCATCACAGTGATGACTGCCCCCGACTGGCATCCAGGCATCTACCACTATTGCAACGAAGGCGCCGTGTCGTGGTACGACTTCACCAAGGCTATCCACCGCCTGGCTGGCATCACAGGTTGCGATGTGCAACCCTGCCTGTCGCACGAGTTCCCCGCCAAGGCGCATCGCCCTGCCTACAGTGTGCTTGACAAGGCCAAGTTCAAGCAAACCTTCGGAGTGACTATTCCCCACTGGGAGGACAGTCTCAAACAGTTGATAGTTAATCGTTTATAGCGCAAAGTTAAGAGTTGGGAGGTGTATCCCCCTACTCTTCCCCTAAATGAAAAATGGCAAATAACAACGAAATATCCAAGCGACGCACTTTCGCCATCATCTCGCACCCTGATGCAGGCAAGACCACGCTCACCGAGAAGCTCTTGCTCTTCGGTGGAGCCATTCATGTGGCAGGTGCAGTCAAGAGCAACAAAATCAAAAAAACCGCCACTAGCGACTGGATGGAGATTGAGAAGCAACGTGGCATCTCGGTTGCTACCTCGGTCATGGGATTCAACTATGGCGACTACAAGATCAACATCCTCGACACGCCTGGTCACCAGGACTTTGCCGAGGACACCTATCGTACACTGACGGCTGTAGACAGCGTCATTATCGTCGTGGACGTGGCAAAGGGTGTTGAGACCCAGACGCGCAAACTGATGGAGGTGTGCCGCATGCGCAACACCCCTGTCATCATCTTTGTCAACAAGCTTGACCGCGAGGGTCGCGACCCATTTGACATTCTCGACGAGCTGGAGAAGGAACTGCAGATCAGTGTCCGTCCATTGAGTTGGCCCATCAACATCGGTGCCAAGTTCAAGGGAGTTTATAACATCTATGAGCACACACTCAACCTGTTCAAACCCGACAAGCAGCATGTTACTGACCGCGTCGAGATCAACGACATTAACGACCCAGCCATCGATGCAGCCGTTGGCGAGGACGATGCAGCCAAGTTGCGTGCCGACATCGAGTTGATTGATGGTGTTTATCCCGAGTTTGATGAGCAAGACTATCTTGATGCCATGGTGGCACCAGTATTCTTCGGCTCGGCGCTCAACACCTTTGGCGTCAAGGAGCTGCTCGACTGCTTTGTTCGAATAGCCCCATCACCACGGCCCGTTACTGCCGAAGAACGCGTGGTCAACCCCGAAGAAGAAAAGTTCACAGGCTTTGTGTTCAAGATTCACGCCAATATGGATCCCAATCACCGCAGCTGCATCGCCTTTGTCAAGGTATGCTCGGGCGTATTTCGCCGCAACGAGAATTACAAGCACGTGCGCAGTGGCAAGACTTATCGTTTCTCGGCCCCAACGGCATTTATGGCACAGAAAAAGGAGGTCATCGATGAGGTCTATCCCGGCGATATCGTAGGTCTGCCCGACAACGGCATCTTCAAGATTGGCGACACACTCACCGAGGGCGAGGAATTGCACTTCAAGGGCTTGCCAAGCTTCTCGCCCGAGATGTTCAAGTATATCGAGAACAACGACCCAATGAAGACCAAACAGCTCAACAAGGGCATTGAACAACTCATGGACGAGGGTGTGGCACAGCTGTTTATCAATCAGTTTAACAACCGCAAGATTATCGGCACCGTGGGGCAGCTGCAGTTCGAGGTGATTCAGTACCGCCTGCTGCACGAGTATGGAGCACAGTGCCGTTGGGAGCCTATTAGCCTCTACAAGGCATGCTGGATTGAGAGCGATGATGACGAAGCACTGGCTGCGTTCAAGAAGCGCAAGCACCAGTTCATGGCTCTTGACCGTGAGGGCCGTGATGTGTTCCTGGCTGACTCAAACTACGTGCTGCAGATGGCCCAACAAGACTTCCCTAAAATCCACTTCCACTTCACCAGCGAATTTTAGATTTACTCGAAACTAGATATGGAACGACTGAAAAAATTATATGAGCAATATGCCGGCTACGAACCTGCCGACTGCAAACTGATGGACAAGGCGGGATCTAACCGTCGATATTACCGACTGACCGGTGTAAAAACTGTGGTTGGTGTCGTCGGTGAGTCGCGCGAAGAGAATGATGCCTTTATCTACATGGCACGCCACTTCCGTGAACAGGGCTTATCAGTCCCTGAGGTCTATGGTGTGAGCGATGATCACATGGCTTACATCCAAGAGGATCTGGGACAAAAGGCCGAAAACATTCTGTGGAACAAGATTCGCAAGAGCAGCATCACCCATGCCTTCACCAGCGAGGAGAAGGAGCTTCTGCGTCGCTCGATGCGCGATTTGGTCGACATTCAATTCCGTGGAGCTGAGGGCTTCGACTATAACCATTGTTACCCGGCCAAATGCTTTGACGAGCGTTCCATCAAGTGGGACCTAAACTACTTTAAGTACTGTTTCCTCAAGGCCACAGGCATTGTGTTCAACGAGGATAAGCTTGAGAATGACTTCGAGCAAATGACACACGACCTACTGACTGTTCCTAGCGAGACATTCATGTATCGTGACTTCCAGTCGCGCAATGTGATGCTTGTGGGTGACCCCGACCGTCCCAGCACATGCCGTTTGGCTTTCATCGACTTCCAGGGTGGTCGTCGTGGCCCCTACTATTACGATGTAGCCTCGTTCGTGTGGCAAGCGCGAGCCAAGTTTCCCGAAGAGCTCAAGCGTGACCTGGTATCGGCCTATGTGGGCAAACTCAAGGATTATGTCCCCAATCTTGACGAAGCAGAATTCTATCGCAACCTGCGTCTGTTTGTTCTGTTCCGCACACTGCAAGTGCTCGGCGCATATGGTTTCCGTGGCTACTTTGAGAAGAAGCCCGACTTCATGAAGAACAGCATCGTACCCGCTATAGCCAACCTGCGCCGACTCGTAGCACAGGAGTCGTTCGATGAGTATCCTTACTTGAGTCAAATCATCAACGAAATGGTCAATCTCAAAGACTTTGTCAGCGAAGACAAGGCATTGACCGTGCGTGTGATGAGCTTTGCTTATAAGAAAGGCATCCCCCACGACCCATCAGGCAATGGTGGCGGATTTGTGTTTGACTGTCGCGCACTGAATAATCCCGGCAAGTATGACAAGTATAAGGCATTCACTGGTCTCGATCAGAACGTCATCAAGTTCTTGCAGAAAGAGAGTACCATCGACCAGTGGCTGGAGCATGTATATGCCCTTGTTGACGAGTCGGTCGAGCGTTACATCAAGCGTAACTTTACTGACTTGATGGTTTGCTTTGGTTGCACAGGCGGACAGCACCGTTCGGTCTATGCCGCACAACATCTGGCCGAACATATTCACTCGAAGTTCAATGTGCGTGTCGAGCTGACTCACCGCGAGCAGGAAGGCCATGACCGGACTTTTAATCCCGTCGACCGATGAGAGCGATGATATTTGCAGCAGGCTTGGGCACACGCCTGCGCCCACTGACCAACGATCGTCCCAAAGCATTGGTTGAGGTGGCCGGTCAACCCATGTTGCAACGCGTCATTCTGCGGCTCAAGACTGCAGGAGTTAACGAGCTGGTTATCAACATCCACCATTTTGGTGACAAGGTGATTGACTTTCTCGAACGGAACGAAAACTTCGGGCTCAACATCCACATCAGCGACGAGCGCCGGTTGAGCGACAAACCGCTGGAGACCGGCGGAGGCATCTTGCAAGCACGTCAGTGGCTGGATTGTGGCGAGCCATTTATCGTCCACAATGCCGATATTCTCACCGACATGGACCTCGGCGCATTCTACAGCTACCATTGTGAGCACAAGGCATTGGCTACGCTGTTGGTCAAGGAGCGTTCAACACAACGCTACTTCCTATTTGATGATGAGATGCGCCTTCATGGCTGGACCAACATCGCCACTGGCGAGGTCAAACCAGCCGGTGCCGATCTGGATTTGTCGGCATTGCATCGCCGTGCCTTCGGTGGCGTTCATGTTATCTCACCCGCCATATTCCCGTTGCTTGAACAACATGCAGAGGGTCGGCTGGCATTTGGAATCACGCCGTTCTATCTTGACGCTTGTACACAGCATCCCATCTACGGCTATGAGCCACAAGAGGCGTACACCTGGTTTGACATCGGCAAGCCCGAGACACTCCATGCTGCCGAAGCACACTTCAGGCAAAACCAATAGCTTGACTCGTTAACCCCACATGACAAGTCCCTGAGAAGCTACTATGCATCTCAGGGACTTGTCATGTGAAGGGAAAAATCCGTCGGTTCAGCGTTTTCTGACCAGAGAGACCAAGGTGCGGTGTCCTTTAAGTCGTGCATGCGACAGACGTGCGATGATGTCGTGGGCACATTGTCGCGGCACAGCGACTAGGCTGTAGTGGTCCTTTACCTCGATGAGACCGATGTCGCTGGACTGAAGCAGACCGTCGCAGTTGCGGGCGACAAAGCCAGCGATGTCGCCACGCGAGATTTTCTCTTTCTTGCCGCCCTTGATGTGCAGAGTGGTCATCGGGGCGGACAAACCATGATGCAATGGCACCTGAGGCAACGGCAACTCGTCATCGATCTTGATAAAATCAGGCACAATCTCGTCAGGCCCCATCACGATATAGACCTCACCATGAGCATCGACACGCGCTGTGCGGCCATTGCGATGTGTCCATGCCTCGGCAGTGGCGGGCAGATGATAGTGGACGATGTGACGCACACAGTCGATGTCCAGACCGCGAGCCGCAAGATCGGTGGTTACCAGCACGCGCACCGAGTCGTTACGCAACAGGGCAAGTGCGGTTTCGCGGTCGGTCTGCTCTAGTGCCCCATGATAACGAGCTACTGCCACTTTATTTTTTGACAAATAGTCAGCGACGCGTGCCACTGAATCTCGGAAACCCACAAACACGATGGTGCGTGCTGGCTCAATGCTGAGCAGCAACTGTAGCAAGGTAGCCAACTTGTCGCGTTCAGGTGAATGTACGGCATGAATCGTCATGCGCGCCGCTGGGTCATCTCCTTCACCCAAGAAGTCGAGTGTCACCGGATGACGCATGCCCACATAGCCGGGGATATCATCGAGACGTGTGGCCGAGGTCAGCAACCTGCGGGCTTGACGGGGGATGTGCCGCAGCAATTGCCGCATTTCATCTTCAAAGCCCAATTCGAGGCATTTGTCAAACTCGTCGAGCACCAGCATGGTCACACGCTTCAAGTCGACACGACCGTGCTGCACATGATCCAACAGTCTGCCAGGTGTGGCGACAACGACCGATGGCTCGACTGTGAGCGACTGCCGTTCCTCGCTGGCTCGGTGGCCGCCATAGACGCATGTCACCTTATGCCCCACCGCCAGTGTGCGCAGGGTCTCGTATGTCTGCTGGGCCAGCTCGCGCGAGGGGGAGATGACAACAGCTTGCACCCCATCCCTGTCAGCGCGTAAGGCCTCAACCAGCGGAATGCCGAAAGCCAGCGTCTTACCCGATCCGGTGGGCGAATAGACAACCAGATCAGTCGCGTCGTGCGCGATGACGGCTTGTTGCATCGAGTTGAGTGCAGTGATGCCCCATCGGTCGGCCAGCAGTACCTGTAATTTCTTGTTCATTTTGCAAAGTTACAAATTTCTTTGAAAAATGTTGGTACTATGCTAAAATATCACTACTTTTGCAACGTATTTTTAACCTTCAACCTATTAATATGGCCAACACAAAGAAAAAATTTGACGCCAACGAATTGAGATACCTGCGTCTGCTGGCTCGCAACTTCCCCAATGTGGCAACCGCCAGCACCGAAATCATCAACCTTGAAGCCATTCTCAACCTGCCCAAAGGCACCGAGCATTTCCTGGCCGACCTGCATGGAGAGTACGACGCGTTCCAGCATGTGCTGCGCAACGCCTCGGGTACGGTCAAGCGAAAAGTAAGCGAGATCTTCAACGAGACGTTGGGTCTAAAGGAGCAGAAAGACCTGTGCACCCTCATCTACTACCCCGAGCAAAAACTCGAACTGGTCAAGAGCGGATTTGATGACGAGGAGGAACTGAACAACTGGTACTTCATCACCATCAACCGACTGGTCAAGGTATGCCGCAACATCTCGTCGAAGTATACCCGTTCCAAGGTCACCAAAGCCCTGCCTGGCGACTTCTCCTATATCATCCAAGAACTGCTGCACGAGAGCACCAGCGACCCCAACAAGCAGGGATATGTTGACGTGATTGTCCGCACCATCATCAGCACCGACCGTGCCGACAACTTCATCATCGCCATGTGCAACCTCATCCACCAGCTCACCATCGACCGCCTGCACATCTTGGGCGATGTGTTCGACCGCGGTGAGAGCCCCGACAAGATCATGGACATCTTGTGCACCTACCACAACCTCGACATCCAGTGGGGCAACCACGACATTCTGTGG
Source organism: Porphyromonadaceae bacterium UBA2720 (assembly GCA_002353885.1). Lineage (GTDB taxonomy): Bacteria > Bacteroidota > Bacteroidia > Bacteroidales > Muribaculaceae > Sodaliphilus. Next base: position 47,994 of record DEKO01000026.1, on the reverse strand, counting down.
ATTGGAGCAGCTGCCGGCAACGACTGCTGCATCTGCAATGTCATCCGCAACTCGCTGCGCTATAACAACCAGAATGTCATCGAGGACGCCTACGGCATCAACTTGCTGCCACTGGCCACTTTTGCCCTGGATGTCTACGGCGACGACGAGTGCAAGTGCTTCTTTCCCAAAGAAGGGTTTGCCGACACCGACAGTGCCACATCCAGCCTGGCACGTCTCACGGCGCAGATGCACAAAGCCATCAGCATCATCCAGTTCAAACTTGAGGGCCAAGCCATCAAGCGCCGTCCCGACTTCAAGATGGACCATCGCCTGCTCTACGACCGCATCGACTATGAGCGTGGCGTGATCACGCTCGACGACGGCAAGGAGTATGAGCTGCTCGACAAAAGTTTCCCCACCATCTTGCCCAGCGCCCCTTACGAACTGTCGCAAGACGAGGAAGAGCTGGTGCGCAAGCTGCACAAGTCGTTTGTCGAGAGCGAGAAGTTGCACCGCCACATGCAGTGCCTCTTCAGCAAGGGCGGCATGTACAACGTGGTCAACGGCAACCTGCTCTATCATGCTTCAATTCCTCTCAATGCCGACGGCACACTCAAGGACGTGAACATTGATGGCAAGAAATACAAGGGGCGCGCACTGCTCGACCGCGCCGAGGAACTGATTCGCGACGCCTACTTCAAGGAGGGTGACCCGGAGCATCTGGCCTTTGCAGTCGACTATCTGTGGTACCTGTGGTGCGGCCCCGACTCACCAGCCTTCGACAAAAACAAGATGACCACGCTCGAGCGCTATCTCATCGCCGACAAGTCGACCTACAAGGAGACCAAGGGGCACTACTACGAGTTGCGAGACAACGAGCAGGTGATGGACATGATTCTGGATGAGTTCGGCGTCAAAGGCTCACATCGCCACATCATCAACGGCCATGTGCCTGTCAAGCTCATCAAGGGCGAGAGCCCCATCAAGGCCAACGGCAAGATGATGGTGATTGACGGCGGGTTCAGCAAGGCCTATCAGCCCGAGACGGGCATCGCTGGCTACACGCTGGTCTATCACTCACGTGGGTTCCAGCTGGTGCAGCACGAGCCGTTCACCAGCATCGAGACCGCGGTCAAGGAGGGACGCGACATCATCTCCACCATCCAGCTCATCGAGATGACCGACCACCGCATGCTGGTCAAGGACACCGACATGGGCGCAGAGCTGCAGTCGCAGATCGATGACCTCAAGGAGTTGCTCATCGCCTATCGCGAGGGTCTCATCAAAGAGCGCTCCTGGCGCCCCATCACCAACAAGGTTTAGACAATGAATTCAAGTTCCTAAAGTTCAAACTTTAGGAACTTGAAGTTTATAGGTTATAGGTTAGAGGTTAGAGTTATGGCGGTAAGTACGCAGCATGCCCGCGCTGTCCCGTCAGTCTTTGCCAAGGATGATGTTGACCAACTCGTTGACGTCTCCGACATCAACATAACCATTGCTGTCAACGTCGGCCCGACCATCATAGTTGCTTGCCTGGTCGAGCCCTAGGATGATGTTCACCACGATGTTCACATCAGCCACATCGACCGTGCCATCCAGGTTCACATCACCCCACAATCGGTGCGACACGGTGACGGTGCATTGCTCCTCGGCTCCGGCATACTTGTCGGTCAGAGCACCGGTGCCGGCCTTGATGTTGTCGATGGTCAGGGTGTACTCGCCTTCAGGTGTGTCTGGGTCGGTGGTGAACGGCAGGGTGAGGATGCGGCCCTCGCCGGGTGCCATCGTGCCGTCGGCCAGCGAGTAGACAAAACAGCGCGTCACGCCCTGCCCCACCGTGCGCTGCGCCACACTGAAGCCCTGGGCGCGGTCCACCACCGTGTACTCGCCGGTGGGGGTGAACCACTGCGGATAGTGCAGGTCAAACTGCAACCCCTCGATGGGGTCGTAGTTGCCCAGGTCGACATGAACGAGCAGGTCGGCACCGTTGACCACCTCGTCGGCGGTGAACGACAGGAAGTTGGGCGCGTAACGCGAGCCGGTCACGCGGATGTTGTGCAGCCGGTGGTCGGGGTCGTTGCTGTAGAGCTGCATCCAGGCGGCATAGGGGGCTTGCTCCTGGCCGTCGTAGGTCACATGCAGGTCGACGCTCTGCCACGGCTCGATGACGAGCGGCATGGCCTCGGCCACGGTGAAGCCCAGGGTGTCGAACACCACACGGTCGATGCGCAGGGGCGCACCGCCGCCATTGTAGACGTTGACGGTGCCTTGAGCGGTCTCGGTGACAGGTGTAGCGCCCAGGTCGAGCTGGTCGGTGGCGTTGAGTTGTGGGCTCTGGATGTCGATCCAGCCGCCGTAGTGGTCGCTGAGCACGTCCATGTCCTTGCCACGGTAGGTGGCGGTGAGCATGGCCTTGCTGGCACGCAGTTCGGTGCCGTAGCGGCCACTGAGCGTCACATCGAAGGTGGCGATGTCGCCGTCCTCGCCACTGAAGGTGGCCCCGTCGGTCAGCGACCACGCGATGGCGGTCAGGTGCTGGCCGTGGTGGGTGACGGTGAGCTGGTGGTCGGCCTTGCGGCTGCTCAGCGCGAACGAGCCGTCGACATAACGCAGTTGCTCGGGCAGGTCAAACTCCAGTTGGAAGCCGCTGATGGCATCCATGTTGTTGACGCGCAGGTGGATGGTTACGGTCGAGTCGGCGATGCCACTGGCATCGCCCACATGCAGCTCGTTGACCGCGAAGGGGTCGGCGGTGAGGCGGATGGTGTTGGTGCCGGCGATGTTGTCGCTCAGCAGGCGCACGGTCTCCTCGATGGCACCGCGCTCCACGGGACGGTAGGTGAGGTCGACGTAGTCGGTGGCTCCGGCGGCGATGACCAGCGGGAACGCGGTCTCGCTGCTGAACTCAGGGGCGCTGGGGTCGATGCCCGTCACCGTCAGGGGCACGTTGCCCACGTTGGTCACCTGCAGGCTCTGGTGGTAGGTGTCGCGGATGGGGATGTGGCCGTAGTCGATGTCGCGCGAGGCGAGCTGCACCTTAGGGGCACCGATGGTCACCGAGCCGTCGGTGGCGGTGGCGGCAACGGGGTTGCCGTCGGGGTCGGTGAGCGTGACACGGCTTGCCACCAGTGCGATGGTGGACGGCTCATTGCCCAGCACCACACGGAACGAGAGCACCTCGCCACTGCTGCCCTGCAGCGGGGCGAGGGCGTTGCTCCACACCATGATGTTGAGCACACCGTCGCGGATGCCCACGCGTGCACTGTGCGCTGCGGCGCGGTCGCTGAGGACCTCGCTGCCGGCAACGACGGCCAAACCGTCGTCCACACGACACTGCACCTGCACGGCGCTCACCGCGTCGGTGTTCTGCAGGCTCACCGTCAGGGTGACCTCATCGCCGGGTGCACCGGTCACGGTGGGCAGCGTCACCACGTTGCCCGCCCGCGCCATGAGCGACAGTAACGCAAGCAGCAAACAGAATAGCGGCCTCACCCCCGGCCCCTCTCCAGGGGGAGAGGGGAGGTTATGGCGCATTACCGGCCTCACCCCCGGCCCCTCTCCAGGGGGAGAGGGGAGGTTATGGCGCATTCTTTTTGTTTGTGTCATGATTGTTCTTTCTTTTGGTTGAAATGGTTGTTATGCTCTACCCCCTCTCCCTCCGGAGAGGGGGTATGGGGGTGAGGCCCCTCACTTCACGACGACCTTCGGGCCGTTGACGATGTAGATGCCGGGCTGCAGGCGAGGCAGCGACGAGGCGTCGTTGGCCACCTTGCGGCCCATCAGGTCGTACACGCCGCGGCGCACCTGCTGGTCGGCGGCGATATGGTCAATCACCGTGGGCACGGCGGGCACGGCCAGGATGTTGTGGCCGTCCTTGTCGCTCAGGCGGATGTCGGTGATGCCGGCATCGGCGATGTTCAGGATGGCGTGGCGGCCGGCGGGGATGACACGGCCGGCCATGTTGTAGGCCATGAACAGGTAGCTGGTCTCGTCCATCCAGGCACCCACCTGCTCAAAGCCGTTGAGGGCCTCGGTGGCGGTGATGGTGGCCTCGCGGTCGGCGGTGAGCATGAGCTGCACACCGGCCAGGTCAACGGGGCAGTCGACATAGACGATACCGTCCTCCACCGAGTACTCGGCGACGGCCTCCACGCTGGCGGTAGCGGCGGAGTTCGGGTGGGTGATGATCTTGATGATGCCAATCACGTCGAGGATGTCAATCTCCTCGTCCACGTTCACATCAGCAGCCTCAAAGAGGAACGGTTTCGGATCCATGCCCGCGGCATAGTTCACCGTGGTGATGACATCGGCCACATCGACATCGCCACTGGCATTGGCATCGCCCAGCATCGAGGTCAGCGGTGTGGCAGCCACCACATTGCTGATGTCATACTCCTTGAGGTCGGTCGATAACACCTTATAGTAATAACAGTAGGTCTCGCCCGGCGTCACCTCGTAGTCGGTGAAGTGGTCAGTGTCAAGATCCAGAATCATCTCGTTGAGGCGCACACGGTTGATGGTGTCGTTCTCCTCGCCCAACTGGAAGCGGTAGACATTGAAGCCCATCGCGTCCTCAAAGTCGTTGTTCTCATTGTTCCAGGTCAACTTCACCGAACCCAGCCCGGCCTCGGCAGCAAAGCCTGTCGCCATCGACCCGGCAGCCTGCACCAGCACATTGAAGCGCCAGTACTCATCAGGAATGTCAAAGTGGTCGTAGTCCTTGCCGCCTGTGACCTTGATGCGGTTGAGTCCGTCGGCTTGCAAGCGGCCCGTGATGTTTAAGAAGGCAGTATAGACACTCACACCATCCTTAATGCTCCAGTAGCCACCATCACTGATGCCAATCTGTGTATAGGGTGGCCTCACGCCCATCGATAATGATGGGGTGAACGTGGTGTCCATATCGTCGCGGTTGTAGTACACCTCAAACTTGTGGCGGCCCACACCCAGCGGCGGTAGCATATCAAACTCATCCTGAGCATCATAGCCGTCCACCACCACTTTCCACACGATGCCATGAGCCTCGCGGATGGGTCGTGTGGGCATATTGCTCAGGTCGATGGTGGTAAAGCAGTCCACCATTGGGTTCTTCGAGTCGTAGACGTATGGTCGGATTATCTCCTCCTTGCCCGTGCCCAGCCACGACGGCCACTCGGCATGGTCGGTGGTGATGCCATTGTCGCGACCTATCATGAAAAACTTTTGAATGTACATTTGATTCATGTCATCCCATTCATCCCATGTTGTTCCGCTCTGAATCAGGTTGCTGCTCGGCAGTTGCGAATAGAGCCAATTTCCGGAGATGCCAACAGTATTCTTGAAATTGACAAAATTGCTGTAGCGCAGTGTGTATTCCCCCTTTCCTTCTCCATAAAGGTAGATAGAGGAATTCACGAAATTATTGCGGATACCATCAAAGCCACAATAGCTATTCAATAAATATTCACAAGAACCATTCACATTTACAACACAATCCTTTATATGAGGTCGAAAATTTCCCCAATTGCCTCCACTCATTTTCTCTATAACACAGTAGGAAAGAGTGTCACAGGGGTTGTCTGAAATGACAAACTTCTCGTGAGCAAGGGAAACGTTCAATTCACGACCATTCGGGAACTCTTCGCTCCGATTAGTGGGATAGGAAGCATAGGCGGCAACCGAGTCGCGCCACTCGCTGAGCATTTGCAGCATGGGCGGGGTGATAAAGTCAGGGTCGGTCATTAAGTCCTGCCTGCCATTCATCCAGATATAATTATTATAACCACACAACTCCTTGTGGAAGTCATTCAGATATTCCCATAGAGACCAGCCTGTTTTGCCTTGCCAACCATTGGGGAAGTAGTACCATCTGCCAGAGTTAAACCCTTCCAACTTGATGGGGGTGGCATCGGTAGGTGAGAGGGTGAACAGCGTGGTGTCCGCGTTGGTATAGATATATACGTTGTCATTCACATAGTGATAGAAATCATAACCATCATGCGAGCGGATGCCGCCCCAATAATCGGCTCGGTTGTGAGTGGTGAACACAATCAGGGAGTCGGGCTTGCCGTTAGCGATGAGTTTGCCATCGCTCTGGATGTAGCAGCTAGGGTAAAACTCCAATCTTGTGCCGGGCATGATGGTGAGGGTCTTGCCTTGCGGAATGGCGATGCTCTTGGTGACGATGTAGTGCTTGTCGGGGTAGAGGGTCATGTCCTCGTTGATGACACCACCCAGTTCGATGCCGTTCTCTACCACGATGACAAAGTCTTGCACCATTGGTTCCGTAACGTTATCACAAGTGACAACAAGTTTCAGTTTGATGTGTCGGTTGTCAGGGCAATTGTCTGCCACCTTAAAGCGGATTGGATTGTCGCTCTTGGCTTTTCCATAACCACTGAGGTTCTTGCCGAAATCGACATCGTTGGTGATGATTTCGATGAGCGATGCATCTTCGAGTTCGTCACCCATTTCGAGGTGGCATTTGATGTTGGTGGCATTGCCCCAGTCGTTACGGACGGTGGGCCACAGGTCGATAATTTCCCCAGCATCGGGGCGTAAATCGCCGTCACCCTCGGCCTCGTCGTTGAGTTCGGTAGAAACCAGCCACAGGGTGGGCACTCGGTCCTCATCCTTGATGTTATAGGCTGCCAGCACATCCATGATGCCCGTCTGCTGGTTGGCACCATGAATGAGGTCGCCGAAGAGAATTTCGCGGTTGATGACTTGGTACTCAAAACTCTTGCACTGCATCAGTCGCGAGATGGCGCCAGCCGCCAGTGGGCATGCCATTGAGGTGCCGTTCATGGCTTTGTAGCGCCCTTTGGGATAGGTGCTGTAGATGTTAACGCCCGGGGCACGAAGTTCGTAGTTATACAATTGTTCTTCACCAAAACTGCTATAGATGGGGCCATCACTGTCAAAGTTACTGAAACCAGCTATGCCACCCTCGGTTGCAGCCTCTACACCCAGCACAAATGTAAAAGCAGCAGGAAAAAATGTGCAATGTAATCTGGTGTACCAGTGAACCATGGAGAATAATAAATAGACACTCCATCATTACCTGCAGCAGCCACAAGTGTCGCTTTGGAGTATGCTTTTGCCAATGCTTGCTCTTCTGCTATACTATAAGCGTATCCACCGAAGGACATCGAGAGGAACTCGGCACCGTTGGCGGTGGCGTAGTCGATGCCCTTAATAATGGTGGCGACATCGCCGGTTCCATCGCTCTGCATGATGGTGATGGGCATGATGTAGGCATCGGGGTTGGCACCGGCGATGCCGATGCCGTTGTTGCCCACGGCGGCAGCGATGCCCGCACAGTGGGTGCCGTGACCATTGTAATCGGCTATCTTGGCGGTCTGGTTGATGAAGTCCCAGCCATGCACATCGTCGGCAAAGCCGTTGTTGTCATCGTCCTCGCCCTCGGCACCACTGGCCTCGGCGGCGTTGGTCCAGATGTTGGCTGCCAGGTCGGGGTGCTCGATGTCGATGCCCGTGTCGAGGATGGCGATGATGGGACGCTTGGCATCCTCGAGCAGCGGCATGTCCCAGAGTTGCGGCAGGTTGATGGCTGCGGGTCCCCACTGCTGGTCATAGAGCGGCTCGGCGGTGTAGACTGCACTATTGTCGGCCATGGCAAACACGAGGTAGTTAGGCTCGGCATACTCGACCTCGTCGAGTTTCTTGAGTTCGGCCACAGCCTGCTCGACCGTGGTGGCAGCGGTGGCACTCATGCGCAGGCGGAACAGTCCGCTCATGTCGCGATCCTTGACCTCGTCACCGCTATAGGAGCGCATCTTGCGGCGCGACACCTGCTTGCCCGTGAGCGGCATCAGTTGGTCGGCCTCGCTGACCCCCAGCAGGTTGAACACTTGGTCGACCTGCGAGACACCCGCCGTGGCGAACTTGCCCTTGGCGTTGCTGCGCATCTTGACGCGCGAGGCCTCCTTGAACTTGACGATGACCTCGCCAGGACGGTAGGCCTTGGTGGCGCTTTGGTCCACCTTGTTCACCTCATCGTCATTGTTGTTGCTCACCATCTGGGCCAGGGCAGGCAAGGCCAGGCACACCAGCAGCAACAAAGTGATAATGGATTTCCTTTTCATAGATTTTTGGTTTATGAGAAACAAAATTACATCAATACTGAACTTGAAAAAGCGTGGACCAAACTTCGTCTACGCTATCTAGGTATCGCCAAACACCTCGCACCTTCAACGAGTCAAGCCCACGCCTAAACGGCGTGAGCATTAACTTTTACTCTAGGTGCTTCTGCAATTTGGCGATTTCAGATAGTTAGAATCAGAGTCAATGCTTTAACACTATGTCTATCGGTAACCGGCCTCTACTGGTGAGATTCCGACTATTTTGCAAAGTTCGTCATTTTATTTGAAAATGGCAAGAAAATGAGTGATTTTTTGTAATTTTGTGGCAGAAATGATTTTTTGCTCACAGCAAAACCGTGAGCCACATGACAAATTATGGCCAATGGAAGGAAAGAACAAGATGCACCGACGGTGCTTTCACCATGACTACCGCAGCCGCCGCATCTACATGCTTACCATGACGGTAGAGGGGCGGCGACCGCTGCTGGGCTCGCTCAAGGTGAGCGACGGCGTGGCGGCGGTGGAGCTGTCGCCGCTAGGGCAGGAGGTGGAGCGGTCGCTCGTGGGCCTGCCGGGCTATTACCCTGAGCTGCAGGTGCTGGCCCAGCAGGTGATGCCTGACCATGTGCATGTGATTGTGTTTGTGGAGCGGGAGCTGCCGCGCCACCTGGGGCAGGTGGTGGCGGGGTTCAAGTATGGCACCACGCGCGCGATGCGGGAGCTACTGACCGCGGCAAAACCGCGGCCCACACAACCCACCACGCAGCCCACCAACCTGCCTGCTACACAGGCAGAGGTGGAGGGGAGTGGGGTTGTGTGTGGCTCGGTTCGGCCGAGCCATTCTCAGCGTCTGTGGAGCGAGGGCTACCACGACATGATCGTGTGGCGCGAGGGCCAACTGCAAAAGATGATTGACTATGTGCACGACAACCCGCGCCGCTTGGCCATGAAGCGCGAGCAGCCCGACTTGTTCAGGGTGCGGCGCCACCTGACGGTGGCAGGTCGCGAGATGGACGCGCTGGGTAACTTGTTTTTGCTGGAATGGCCACAGATTGTGCAGGTGCGCTGCTCGCGGTCGCTCACCGAAGCGGCTGTCGAGCAGGAAGTGTCGCGGATGCTGCGGCTGTGTGAGCAGGGCGCGGTGCTGGTCACCCCGTCGATCAGCCCTGGCGAGAAGGCGGTGACGCGGGCGGCGTTCGAGGCCGACCACCGCGTGATCTTGCTGCTGGAGAACGGCTTTGGCGAGTTCGCCAAACCGGGTGGGCGGCTGTTTGACGCCTGTGCCGAGGGTCGCTTGCTGCTGCTCGCGCCGTGGGAGCACCACACCGACCAGCGTGCCATCAAGCGGTGGCAGTGCGAAGAGCTGAACGCAATAGCCCACACCATCGCCAACCTCCATATCTAGCACGTCACCAAATCCTCATGCCCATTTGAGACTGCGACATAGATGACAGTGAGTGAAAACAGCCACCCGCGGTGAAGCGGGTGGCTGTAGTTGTTTGATCATGTCGGAGATTAACCGCAGCGCGAGGTGCCACAGTTGGTGCAGATGAGGCATCCCTCCTGGTAGACGAGCGTCTCCTGGCCACAGTTGGGGCAGGTCTGGCCGTTGGCGGCGGTGCCGTTGGGCAGGTACTTCTTGAGGGCACGCTCGACACCCATCTTCCAGGTGTTGATCGACTTGTTGTCGAGTTCGAGGCTGGCCACAAGCTTGAGCACCTGCTCGATGGGCATGCCATAGCGCAAGACGCCCGAGATGAGCTTGGCATAGTTCCAGAACTCGGGGTTGAACTTCTCGCTCAATCCCTCAATGGTGGTCTTGAAGCCGCGCTTGTTGATGAACTGGAAGTCATAGCGCTTGACACCATTCTCGTCGGTTGCCTTGATAATCTTGCCCTTATTGACCGACTTGGGGCAGAAGATGCCCTCGTCGTCATCGGCAATACCGGTGAAGATCTCGTAGGGGCGTCCGTCAATCAATCCGATGAAGGCAATCCACTTCTCCTTGTTGTTCTGGAAACGAACTACATCGGCCTCAAGCTCGATGGGGCGTTTGAGAATGTGCTCTTCCTCGGCCATATATAGCGGTTTCTTTTCCTCTTTCTTTTTATTCTTGCCATCTCCTGCTAGAGAAATGAGAACGCCACTGCGCGAGCCATCACGATACACTGTGCAACCCTTGCACCCTGAACGCCAAGCCTCGACATAGAGCTTGCCCACCATTTCCTCACTGATATCGTTAGGCAAGTTAATGGTAACGCTAATGCTGTGATCAACCCACTTTTGCACAGCACCCTGCATGCGCACCTTGTTGAGCCAGTCCACATCGTTGCTTGTTGCCTTATAATAAGGAGAACGCTTAACCAGGTCCTCGATTTGCTCTTGTGTGTAGTCGTGACGCACTTCAATGCCATTGGTCTGCATCCATGTAATGAACTTGTGGTGATAAACGATGTATTCCTCGAACGAATCGCCACTCTCGTCTACATAGTCGACGCGCACGTCCTTGTCGCTAGGATTAACCTTGCGACGACGCTTGTATACAGGCAAGAATACAGGCTCAATACCTGAGGTTGTTTGGGTCAAAATACTTGTTGTTCCAGTGGGTGCAATGGTCAAGCAAGCAATATTGCGACGACCATATTTCACCATTTGCTCATAAAGCTCAGGATCAGCCTCGCGGATGCGACCAATGAATGGATTATTCTCCTCGCGCTTGGAATCATAAATCTCAAATGCGCCACGCTCGCGAGCCATATTAACCGACGAGCCATAAGCAGCAAGTGCCAAAGCGCGATGAACCTTAACCGAGAACTCTGTAGCCTCATCAGTACCATAGGTTAATCCCATAGCAGCTATCATGTCACCCTCGGCAGTAGTTCCCACGCCAGTGCGACGGCCCTTAAGCGTTTTGTTTCTAATCTTTGTCCACAAGTTAAGCTCTGTTTGCTTCACCTCTTCAGTTTCAGGATCCGACTTGATTTTTTTGAGTATAGCCTCAATCTTCTCCATCTCAAGGTCGATAATATCATCCATCATGCGCTGGGTATAGCCAATATGTTCCTTGAAAAGGTCGAAGTCGAAGTAAGCATCCTTAGTGAATGGATTTACCACATAGCTATAAAGGTTCACAGCTATCAGGCGGCAGCTATCATAAGGACAAAGTGGTATCTCTCCACAGGGATTGGTAGAAATGGTTTGGAATCCAAGGTCGGCATAGCAATCGGGGACCGCTTCACGTGTTATAGTATCCCAAAAGAGAACACCAGGTTCAGCACTCTTCCATGCATTGTGAACAATTTTATTCCACAATTTGCTGGCATCGATTTTCTTAGTGTAGAGTGGTTCCTTAGAATTGATGGGATATTGTTGAATATACTCAGTACCATCAACAGCAGCCTGCATAAACGCATCGTCGATGCGAACCGACACATTGGCTCCAGTAACCTTACCCTCGGTCATCTTTGCATCAATAAATGACTCGCTGTCGGGATGCTTGATACTAACAGTAAGCATCAATGCACCACGTCTACCATCTTGAGCAACCTCGCGAGTGGAATTGCTGTAACGTTCCATGAATGGCACCAAACCAGTAGAGGTCAATGCCGAGTTCTTAACAGGCGAACCCTGTGGGCGAATGTGGGACAAGTCATGTCCAACGCCTCCACGACGTTTCATGAGTTGAACCTGCTCCTCATCAATCTTGATAATGCCGCCATAGGAATCGGGCTGTCCATCAAGACCAATCACAAAACAGTTGCTCAACGATCCCACTTGGAAATTATTGCCTATTCCAGCCATTGGGCTACCTTGAGGAACAATGTAGCGGAAGTTCTTGAGAAGACTAAAAATCTTCTCTTCACTCATGGGATTGGGATACTTCTTCTCTATTCTAGCAATCTCGCTGGCGATGCGGTGGTGCATGTCGTCGGGGGTCAGCTCATAGAGGTGACCGAACGAGTCTTTCAGAGCGTACTTTGTAGCCCACACACGAGCAGCAAGCTCATCGCCTTTAAAATACTCTAGTGAGGCATGATAAGCCTCATCATAGGTGTAAGTTTTCTTTTCCACTGTATTTCAATATATTAACTTGTTAATGATTTCCTGTTTACGCACGGAATTGCAAATTTAAATACAAAAAGAATAAAATAAAATAGATGTTAATAAGTTTTGGGCATAAACTTATTAACAACCCCTTTCAAAGGGATTGATACAAGAGATATTAACACAAATTAATAGCATTACCACTTTTCAGTAAAACTGCGACGACCCTGATAATCAATAGCTTTAACTTTCTCTAAGTGGTTTATAATAATATCGCTTGTGGTGATACTAGAGCGTACTCCCTGGTCTTGACGAGGTGAGTCGGCGATTGATGCTACATAGTTGTTGGCCATCACTTTATAACGCTTCTTCATGTCAAGTTTTTTGCCATTATCTCCATATAACTCTAGCTTCTTTATCTCTTGTTTGCTAGAGTTGGTATAAGTAACAACTGCTGTGCAACCACTGGTTATGGGGAAACGGTTACGGTCGGCCTTAAAGCATGCTATAAGCATATCGCTCAATTCTTTACCTGTAAGAGTCATTACAACCGCCGTATTCATAAATGGATCAAGATTGAGAATATCTTCAACCTTGATGTCGCCTGCGGGGAAGTAGTCATAACGCACGCCACCATAGTTCTCAATGGCAATGTCGCAATCTAGTTCAGAGGCCCAAGCATCACACATCATGCAACCTAGAGCATCGTAGCTTGTAAATGGAGTAAGTGCCCTACCCACAACTCTCAGCATTTCAGGACTATTTTGAAAATGCTTGAGAAGAGCATCGGCCGCATCACTCCTGTGACCGAAGGTGGGAACAACAATATTCTCAGCTTTCTTACTAACCACTTTTTCGTCTTCAATCTCGAGTGTTGTGAGCGTTACACGTGGCAACTGATACCCGTTTTGCGTGATTAGAACTCCATTATGAATTTCACCTCCCTCAAGCTGAGTGTGAGTGTGCCCACCCAATATCACATCATAGTAAGGAAATTGAGAAGCTAGTTTAACATCTTCTTCATATCCAATGTGAGTGAGTAGGATGTTCACATCACATTCATCACACAACCATTTATATTGTGGGATAACTTCTTGTGGCGACTTAAATTTCAGTCCCTTAACGTTATCGGGGTGAGTGTCGGGGATGCCTAGAGAACCCACCTGAGTGATACCAAGCACACCTATTTTAACCCCTTTCACGTCAAAGACCTTATAGGGCAAGACATTAATACCTAAATCATCAGGACAATCAATATTAGCGGCGAGATAATCAAAATTAGATAACGCTGTCATCTTTGCAAGACCATCAAGCCTGGAATCATATTCATGATTTCCTATAGCCGAAGCGTCAAAACCAACAAGGTTCATTAATTGAATCATGGGATAAGACACTGGCGCATAGCGATCGTTGAAAGGACTTCCGGTGCGATTATCGCCCGCCGAAAAAACAAGAACCGTAGGATCAATAGCCCGGATGCTATCAACGATAGCAGCAAATTGTGGAAACTTATCAAGGGCGGCATGCATGTCGTTAGTAGAAATTATGCGAACTGTAATAGCTTGCGATACAACAGTTAACGACAACAACAGGAAGAACAGAATTGATAATAATTTCTTTTTCATATTATTATAGGTTTAATATTTTAATAACTTGTTTATCTCGCAAGGGAGCAGCATGATCAAGAATGTGACCTAATGAATCAGCAGCAATCAATTTATTTACCCCGCTGACTTCAAGCGCATTACGGACCGAATAACGCAACAGCACATCACCAACTGTTGCACCATCAAAAATTCTAATTCGTGTATCATTCACTCTCACTATCATTGCACAAATAAATAAAAAGTGACAACAATTTTAGAAAAAGACTGAGGCAAATTTACACATTTTTTATCACACTTTGTATATTGAGACCAAAAAAATGTCTAACTTTGCAAAAAAAAGAGAACAACAATGGACCTAAAATATTTTTTTAACAGAGCTACAGTAAGAGAGTATTCTAATCGTGATATTCAGTCAAGTGATTTAAATGAAATGATTGAAGCGGCCAGTCATGCCCCAACAACCGGTGGCATGCAGCTATATAGCGTGGTTATAACTCGCGACAAGGCAATGAAAGAAAAGCTTTCACCTTGTCACTTTGGGCAGCCTATGATAACGACAGCACCCGTTGTACTCACTTTCTGCGCCGACTTCAATCGCTTTGTCAACTGGTGCAAGGCGTCGAACGCCCAACCAGGATATGACAACCTGCAGTCGCTCATGAGCGCAATACTAGATGTTACAATATTTGCCCAGCAATTCAATACCATTGCCGAGATGAACGGGATGGGATGTTGCTACATTGGCACAACTACTTACAATCCAGCCGAGATAGCTGCTGTTCTGAACTTGCCCAAGCGTGTAATCCCTATTATAACCCTCACGGTGGGATACCCTAAACAAGATGAACAATTTAAAACCGATCGCTTGCCACTGCAAGGCATAGTGCACAATGAGCAGTATCATGAATTGAACGCTAATGAGATAAAAGATGTGTATAGCCACAAGGAATCTTTGGAGGTTAACAATGGGTTTGTTAAAGAGAACAACAAAGAGACACTGGCTCAAGTCTTCACTGATGTGCGCTACCCTAAAGATACCAATGAGCTATTTAGCGACAAACTAATAAAATTCTTGAAAGAACAAGATTACCTATAAGTTGAGGTAGATACAATTAAATGATGAGGCTTTCCAGTCATGGGAAGCTTCTTCTATTTCAGTGGTATTGGATTCTTGTAGGTATCATCGCTGAGATGACGCAAAAATCCCTCATCAACTAGGAATGAGACTGTTGCTATTACCTCATCCTTGGGAAACGACAATGTTGAGACAAGTTCCTTTAGAGTGCGTGGTTTTACTTGGGTCATATACAATATACCTTCTTGCACATCTTGTGGAGTATGGTCTGAGCGTTTGCGACGTTCTATGCATGTATCGCAATGGCCACACGGTTTGTTGACATGCTCGCCAAAATATTGCACTAGATAATTCTCGCGACAAATGCTATCATCAAAGCAATAAGTTAATACCGCATCGATTCTTTGCTCCATCCGTTGCCTGAGTACTTCATAAACAGCTTTAGGAATTAACAATTGTTGAGGTTCCTCACGCGATGTGGAATAGATAATATAAGGTGTGCGTTTGCGAGGTATATAGTGCAAAATGTGCATTCTGGTCAACTCCAGCAAGGCATCATAGATAGTTTGTGGCTCCAAGTTATACCTGAATGCCAGAACATCTTCGTTAATAAAAACATAGTCGGCAAAGAGGCCTGTGTAGGTTCGCAGGATTGCTTGTAAAACCTCATCAGCGCGAGGGGTTGTCGTGGGCAAGTTGTAGAGCTCATCCTTATTGGCGAGAATCATAACTCTTGACTGGGTCTCTATCTCCTCAACAAACTGAATATAACCTGCCTGACTTAGTATGCGCAACGCTGAGTGGGTGGGCAGTACCGGAACATTAAAAGTGCGACAAAAAAGATTGAAATTAAAGTCGTACATGCGGTCGTACCCCTCTCCCACCGCGACTTCAAGGAAATTGCCCACGCGCTCATAAGTTTTTCTGATAAAATCTTTCTCAGGAAATTGCTCACTCAAGTGGCGACGCAACACACCTTTATCGGTATCTTTAACGAGCATTACTGCCCATGACCGCTTCCCGTCACGACCTGCACGGCCTGCCTCTTGGAAATATTCCTCAAGAGAATTGGGCAAGTCGATGTGCACAACTAGACGCACGTCGGGCTTGTCAATTCCCATTCCAAAAGCATTGGTCGCCACAATTACCCGTATCTCATCGTTTTTCCATTTATTTTGCTTATCTTCCTTTTCCTCAATGTTGATACCGGCGTGATAGTAATCGGCACTGATGCCGTTGCGCTTCAACTCATCGGCGATTAATTTAGTGCGCTTACGGCTCCTAACATAGATAATCGCCGAGCCTGGCACCGATTTCATGATGTGAACCAGCTCACCCAGCTTCTCGGTAGTGTGCCTAACCACATAAGAAATGTTTTCGCGTATAAAACTCTTTCTTAATATATTACAACATCTGAATTGAAGCTTTTCTTGAATATCATCAACCACCAGTGGTGTTGCGGTTGCTGTAAGCGCTAATACAGGTGTTGAAGGAAAAACCTTTCGTAGTAGAGCTATATTCAGGAACGATGGTCTGAAATCATATCCCCATTGCGATATACAATGAGCCTCATCAACAACAATAAGGCACACATCAAGAGTCTTGATTTGAGCTAAAAAGTTCTCATTCTCAAGTCGTTCGGGAGACACATAAAGGAATTTACACTTGCCATTGCGACATTTTTCTATCGCTTTGCGATGTTCCGATGCGGTTAAGCCAGCATGAAGATAAACAGCCTTGATGTGACGTGAAATGAGGTTGTCCACCTGATCTTTCATAAGCGACACAATGGGAGTGACAACTATCGCCAAGCCCTCCATTGCTAATGTTGGGACTTGGAAAGTTATAGACTTTCCTCCACCAGTGGGCATGAGACCAAGTGTATCGCGCCCATCAAGAACCGACTTGATAATGTCTTCTTGTAACGGACGAAACTCTTTGTATCCCCAGTATTTCTCTAGGATGTGGTGAATATCACTCTTCGGGGGCATCGTTGCTCATTCTAATGCCTTTGATCAACAACTGTATAGAAACCGTGTTGCGATGACGATTCTCCTCCACTGTGTAGATAATGTCGAATGGCTCCTTATTTTTTATGCGCTCGTAATATTCACTCATACCAAAGGCTATGCCATTCATCATTTTGCCACAACTAGGGTCAATGACATCAAGCTTGATGTGCTCCATTTTCTTTCCTACCAGCTTGCTAGTACCTGAATCCACACAGTGTTTTGTAATGAACACCGGCTTTGGATTTTCAGGACCAAACGGATTGAAAAGCTTCATGTAGCGCATAAATGAGTCATTTATCTCGTTGAAACAAAGCTCACTATCAATATCAATCGAGGGGGTTACTTGCTCATCCTCAATGTGTGCTTCAACATAGTCCTCAAGACGACGCTTGAACTCAGGAATATTTTCTTCCTTGAGGGTAAGACCAACAGCATTAGTGTGGCCTCCAAAGTTCTCAAGCAGGTCACGATTATTCTTAATAGCTGTGTAGATATCAAACCCACGCACCGAGCGCGATGATCCAGTAACTAGGCCATCATTGCTATAAGTAAGCACTACCGACGGACGGAAATACAGCTCAGCTAGTCGTGAAGCCACAATGCCGATAATACCTTTGTGCCAGTCATGATTATAAATAACAATGGGTTTTTTGGACCCCATTTCCTCACGATGGTTCTCAATAATAGCATTGGCCTCTTCGGTGATATTGCGATCTAACTCCTTGCGGCTCTGGTTATAGCGGTCGATCTTCTTAGTAATCTCATAAGCAGCTGTCGAACTGCGAGTCACTAACAACTCAACCGACTCTTGTCCCGACTGCATGCGACCCGAGGCATTGATTAAAGGACCAATCTTGAAAATAATATCACTAATGGTAATCTCCTTCTTGTGAAGGCGACACAAGCGCAAGATACTACGCAAACCCACACATGGATTATTATTCAAGCGCTTGATTCCATAATGAGCCAGAATGCGATTCTCTCCAGTAAGCGGGACTAAGTCGGCGGCAATGCTCACAGCAAGCAAGTCGAGTGAATTTTCAAGGTCAAACATGTCATCAATGCCATTACTCTTGGCAAAGCCCTGCATGAACTTGTAGCCCACACCACAGCCCGACAAGTCTTTATAGGGATACTTGTCGTCGGCTAGCTTAGGATTAAGAATTGCAGCCGCATCAGGCAATTCATCATCAGGAACATGATGGTCACAGATGATAAAATCAATGCCCTTGCTTTTGGCATAGGCAATCTCTTCAACTGCCTTAATGCCACAATCAAGCACGATGATTAGCTTAACGCCAATGCTTGCAGCATAATCTATTCCCTGTTCCGATATACCATACCCCTCGTCGTCACGCGTTGGGATATAGTACTCAACATTTGAATAGAAATGCCTCAAATAGCGGTATACTAACGCTACCGCTGTAGTACCGTCTACGTCATAGTCGCCATAGACCATTACTTTTTCTTTTGCCCCCAAGGCTTGATTTAGCCTTTCCACAGCCTTTTTCATATCCCTCATGAGGAATGGGTCGGGTAACTGGCTGAGCGAGGGGTAGAAGAAGTCGCGGACCTCCTCCGCTGTCTTCAATCCACGCAACACCAGTAGCCGAGCTATAGAAGGGCACTCGGGGAACTGTACCGCAAGTTGCTCCTCTATCTTCTTTTGCTGGGATGTAAGGGGTAAATAAATCCATTTACTTGTCATTTATGTTGTTCTTTAATTGGCTGTGGGAAAGGGCAATTTTAGGCTCTCTTGCCGTCTATAACCCCGCATATATGGAGTAGATGCGAAAATAACAAGCTGGATAAGATAGTCATTTTTTTCAACGACACGTAACGTTCTTTTGCGAACATCTATGTAGCATGCGATTTAACAATATTTGACAAACGCATACAACAACACAAGCCTTATCATGAAACCTAACTGTACTCTACACACATGAATGTAGAACACATTGTCTCAAATGGCTTGACATTCTAATTGTCAGGTTATTACATCATTTCACAGGACCTAAAAACAAGAATCCTAAACGATAAAAACATCCAACAATAGACCAAACTTGATATTTTCATTACAAAATTAATGCAAATTACATGCAAATCAAAATAAAAATGGACTTTTTTTCCAATTTATTTCATTCCAAGCAATCGAATGTTACAAAAATTAACATTCATATTCACAAAACGTTTCTTTTATGACAATCTATAATCCCAATATCATGTTATAAATCTTTGTGACATCTGACCCACTTGTGGCTCCATCGACATTTATATCCGAACGCTGGATATTCTTGTAATCAAAACCCAAGATAATGTTATATAGGTTAGTAATATCCGATGCGCTAACCACACCATCTCCATTCACGTCGCCATCAATGTATCGCAGTAATTGCTTAACACATGAATCTATGTCAAGCTTGCCATACCCCCACCTCTCAACATCGGTCTCAACCCACGCGTCACGAGTCGATGTTGACTCTAGAATTGATGAGATTTCACTAGGCGACAACAACGGGTTTATCTCAAGCATTAAGGCTATTGCTCCAGTAACAACAGGGGTTGACATTGAGGTGCCAGTTCCCACACCATAGGGATATTGCTCTCCATCTACTTCTACCACATCAAACTGGTACTTGGGTCGGCTATAAACACTGTAGTAACGATTTTGCGATGAAACTAGCGCACAACCTGGCGCGACAACCATTGGTCGAGGTTTTCCTCTATTATCGGGACCATAGCTTGAATAAGAGGCAATGGCTCCTGGACCGTCACCCTGATTGTAATTACTCACACTACCATCTTTCATCCTAAAGCTCATTGTAGAACAATAAGCACCCACCGAGATGGTACTGTCACCAGTAGCTAAGTCGCTGATGCTACCACGCGCAGTTCCACTTAGCCAAGAACCAGAGGACAATGAGCTGTCATCGTAGTAGAGTGAATTTCCAGCCCAGCCACTAAGCACTTCTCCCGTAGGGGCTTTGTAAATAATTCCAAGCCTATAACGCTGAGCATCCAGACTCTTGTAATCGGGAGCCACAATTGAATGAAAACGGTCATTATCTTCCAGAGTACTAGCAAAGGCGACTTCTCCATCAAAATATTTACCAAAAACCGTATCGGCATCGCTTGTGACCACATACACACTATCGAGCACCGCATCGTGAGGAAAATCAAGCCTGTGCACTAGACTATCAGCAACCACATCCCATATCACTAAATCAACACCATGAGGCGAGGTGCCACTTGACCACATGCTGGAATATCCCGAAATCACATTACTTGAACTCTTATTGAGCAGGAAAGTGCACAACGAGTCGTTCTCGCTCATTTCTTTTTCAATATGCATAGCCTTTTCCCCATCGTTACCAGCCGACACCACACAGATGCGCCCCGGTCCAGAAACGTCATCAAAAAGGCGGCACAAGAATGAGCTGCCATCATGCGAGCCTTCTTGGCTTCCGATACTCATGTTAATGACTGCTGGAAGCCCCACTTGATTGGCATAGTTGAAAATATACTTCACCGAGTTTGCGATATTCACATCGGTTAAGCTATCTTCGGGCATAGAGCACGCAACTATTTGCGCTCTTGTCGCTACACCATTAAAACCGTTTGCTATGTAGCTTCCTGCGGCAGTGCCTGTAGTGTGTGTGCCATGCCCTGAATGAGTGTCATCGGTTGTTAATAATCTTATTTGCTCGGGGGTTACATATTCACTACCCGGCAATTCCATGCCATCGATTACGGGATGTGAGCCTGTTGAGTCGGCTGGCATATAAACCCTTAAGATGCGAGTGTTTCCTTGCTCGTCAAGAAAGTTGATGTGATTAAAATCAGTCCCCACATCAATTACACCCACTACCACAC
This sequence comes from Porphyromonadaceae bacterium UBA2720, assembly GCA_002353885.1. Classification (GTDB taxonomy): domain Bacteria; phylum Bacteroidota; class Bacteroidia; order Bacteroidales; family Muribaculaceae; genus Sodaliphilus. The sequence continues at coordinate 27,317 of DEKO01000026.1, read as the reverse complement.
CATTCCCCGAGTACACATTTCTCGCAATGCCATCGCACATGTAGAAGGAATATGGAAAATGTGACATTCTTAATGCTGAATCATTACACAATGTGCAACGCTGCTCTAGTGAGATGTGCTTCACGCCAGCGACATTGCGAGCTATGGCATCAATATCATTTAAAGCCAAGGTGACTGTGAGTACATTTCCAAAACGCGAATGCAGCTCTACCCCATTGTCTCTGAGATGATTAATAGCGTCTTCATTGTCAATAGTAATGAAAGCGTTTACCCTTGACGGTAATGCCTGTTTATGTAATCTTAACATCGCACCAGTAGGATTCAGCCATCGTGATAGTTGCAGCTGGCTATTGGCCGAGAAAACACCCGCCATGGCTGCGACGCTTATCACTCCCGATATAATAAAGATTAGAAAGGATCTTTTCATGATGTTAAATAATGATAGTTTATGCAAAATTAAGCATTAACAACCAAAAGCACAAAAAAATCCCAGCGAAGTGTTTAGGTTTCTTCGCTGGGATAGTAAAAATTTAACTAATCAGTATTACTTGAGCTGCTCAACAAACTTGCGCAGATTCTCATTTTCAGGGTCATACTGCAACCACTTGATGTAATAATCTTTTGCTACAGGCATTTGACCTTGTTTAGAATAGTAAGTAGCAAGGTAACGATAACCCATCATGTAGTAGTAGTTGGCATTCTCATCGCCAGGATTTTTATTCACAGCGTCAATCAGGTTTTTGTAAGCATTTAGAGCTCCACCTGTGTACTCATTATTCTCGGCCGAGAGTTCTACCTGGGCAAGCATGTTCAAGTTGCTCAAGTCATTTGGCTCTTTCTCTATGGCACCATTAATGGCACTGCGCGCTTTGCTTATTGCATTTTGTTTTACCACATCGTCGGTTGTATTATCAGCAACTTTGCGATAAGCATTGGCAAGGCGATAGAGGTCGGCTGCATCATAGTTGCCACTATCAACAATTCCTTGAAGCACCTCGGCAGCCTTTACATAGTCCTTGCTTGCGTTATACACATTAGCTAGCTGAGAACGCAGGTCGGCATTGTCGGGGTATTGCTGAATAGCCTTTTCGAACGTAGCCACAGCTTCAGCACCGCGATTAGTGCGATTGAGAGCAGTTGCATAGTAGCTGTAGTCAGTAACCGAATAGGGAGTTCTTTCATTTGCTGGAAGGGCAAAGAACTTTGCACCAGTTTCAGCAGCATCTTCCCAATCTTGTTCACCACACTGGCTGTAGAATTTGAGGCGATAACCAAAGAATTTGTTAGATGGATCAGTGGCATTGGCAATCAGTCCGTCGCAAACTTCTTCGGCCTTATCAAAGTCCTTGCTCATCCACAGTAGTTGGGCATAGCGAATCTCATCTTTAGCAAAGTGGTTAGGGTTGTTATAGTAGGTGCCATAGTGCTCAACAGCCTTGGCCACATTACCTTTGATAGAAGATGCCTCGTAGTATTTCTCGGCGAGCTCGCGTTGAACAAGAGCACTGTTAGGAACAAGATCCAAGAGTTCCTCAAGGGCTTCTACAGCGCGATTCTCATTGAGGAAGAAGTCCACATTCGAGAATTTAACTCGGCTCTCAATGTTAGCTGGTTCGCGTTGGAATGCAAGCTCATATTGTCCTGCTGCTTGTCCCCACTCTTGCTTGTGAGCCAGGTCGTCACCCACAAAGATATAGTAGTCAGGGTCATTGGCATTCCATTTGAACGCATTCTTCTTCTGCTTGTCGATTTGTTTAGCGTAAGCATTAGCATCAGCCATGTAGTAAGCATTAGCGATAGCGATTGCCAGTTTGGGATCTTTCTTGGCCAGCTTCTCGGCTTGCTTAAACAAGTTCTCGGCCTCCTTTGCGTTACCGTTCTTTAGGGCTACTGCACCTTGACCCACATAGTTGAGTGCAAAGTTTGGATTGGCCTGAACCCCCTTGTCATAATAGGACTTTGCGGTTCCGGTATCACCCTTCTTCAGGGCAACTTGTCCCAGATAGTAGTAAGCCTCGGCTTTGTTAGTCTCGGCCTTGTCAAGATTTCTCTCAAGAAGCTCTTGCGCATCGTCAAGCTTTCCAATCTTGTAGAAATCAATACCATCTTTGTAGCCTTGTGCGTTCACCACAAGCGCTGCACCTGCGATAAGCATGGTTGCGAAAAAGAATTTAGTTTTCATTTCAGTAAGTATTAATAGTTATTGTAAATTATTTTCTTAACTCTATATTCTAGTGATGAATTTTAATTTTGCAAATTAACAACTCTTACCGGCACAGCAGCTGGTGAAATGCCTGTTTGGAGTATTATTTTTTGCCCAATGCTCCCCGTGAGGAACACAAAGAAGTCGTGGTCATGAGTGCCAAGTGGTGAAGCATCAATCGCAAAAATCTCGCGAGTTAAAGGATAAGAGCCATCAAAGATATAGGCCTGATAAGGTTTATAGTCTTTAAGTTTATCCTCATTTCTAATCCCAAGCACTTTTATCTTGTCGGTAAAGTTATTAACCTCCTGCCTATTAGTACCATTCTGAAGCTCATTATAGCGTTCCTCAATGGTTGAGGCAGTCGACTTCATGTCGGAGGTTATCCAGCTTACACCTATAATACCTATAGCGTTGCGAGTCTTTTGAACGGCATCAAATACTGCTTGAGAACTACCTTGTGCAAAGAACTCAATAGGTAAATCCTGGCCATTATTAAACTTGTCCTTCATGTAGTGCAAAACTCCCGAACGGTTTTGATCAAAAATCACCTTTATGCGCTCGTTCTTAAGTTTAGTGGGATAAACCTGCCCCCATGTAGTTGACTTGCCAGTCATTATGTCCTTAATGTCGTTCATTGACAGGAAGTCAATATCATTTTCATTATTGACAATCAAGGCTATACCATCAACAGCTATACGGCGCGAACGAAATGCTCTACCCTGCCCCTTGAGGATGCTCTTTTGATTACTTGTCAAGTCGCGATAGGTGATAATAATATTAACTTTCTCATTAAGCAATGAATCAAGAGCCGAAGATTCATCCATATAGCGTGGAAGAACATTAGCATCTTTATAGCTGTATTCAAACACCTGAATCTCATCATCAAGGATATTCTTGAACGACTCATCGCAAATCACCTTGCACAATCCACCCACAGCGCTAGCGGGCTTCTTGCCTTTATTGCAAGAAGTGAGAATTGATGTGGCCATTGCCACAACTATCATGCTCAATATTACTTTTCTCAATTTCATAGTGCCTGTTTCTTTAAAAAAGTTATTGCTCTGTCCGTTCTTCTAAATCTCTCAATCGATAATAATCGATGCCTTTAATCTGCCTGTAGCAGCGGTAGACTCCATATAGTCCCAACACAGCAGCGAAAACATAACGGAGTGTTAACCAGGGTTCGCTAACCCAATCAAAGAAATTGATATACAGCAGATAAGCCATGCCAAAATATACTATTATCATGAAGATGCCAAAAAATATTCTAATGGCTTTCAAAATAACCGATGCTCCTGTTTTCATATATCAATATTCTTCAAATTTTTAACATTAGACGTTACACTAATTAAATGGTTTATTACCCTAGAGCGAGAAAAACGCATCATCAGTGCTTTTATTAGCTTGTAAAATTAATAAAAAATTAAATATGCGATTACACATCTAATAATATATTATAAAATCTTAACTTATAAACAAGCAAATAATGTGCCAAAAACCTTATTGCTCCTTAATCTTATCCATTTCCAATGACTTAAAACGAAAGTAATTGTCAACAACTGCCTCACCTCTGAGCAATGCCATGGTGCCGTTGTGTGTATTCTCGCGGCGGAAATTGCGAGTAACAGTAAAGCTAGCGTTATATTGAACATCGCCACCCTCTTGTAATTGTTTTTTAACATCAACTGCTAGTGAGGAGAAGCCTATGGAGTCGATATCGCTTTCGCGGTAAGCATTAAAATAGTCGCGAACGTCATTATGTGATGCCGGACGCTTACCCATGAAATTATCCATTTCAACATTGCACACACTCATCATTGCCACGATGTCCCATTGCGACATTCCGTTCAAAAACTGGCTTATGCACTGATTAACACGCTGACGCTCATCAAGGGTTAATTCAGCACGTTGCAGCTCATTGAAGTGACTGCGAGCTTCACCCACATGCTTGCCTGTAGGAAACTCAGTAATATAACGTTGAAAACTATCTTTAGTGTTTTGCTCTAGAGCATTGTTCCACACCGCATCATCAAGCATGTCGCGGGCTTGAGCGAGATAGCTGCTTGATGGATGGTTATTGATAAATGCACGCAATACATCTTCTTCACCACTCGCCATGGCTTGTTCCCAAGAAGTTTTTTCACCAATCAATTGAGAGTAAAGTGATTTAGCTTCGGCAATATGCTCACCATTGGGATAATCATCGATATATTGCTTGATATCATTAAGATCTTTACTCTGCTGGCACAACGTCCATAGTGTCTCCTCATCTTGGTGGGCAAAGCCCATATACAAGACACCACCTACTAGCGAACATGCTACAAGTAATGCTATTATAATAATGAGCGGACCTTTGTTTTTCTTGTTCGCCGCATTGTGTGACTTATAATCTCCATGCGATGAATGTTGAGTGGACAATCGCTGTCCATCGCCGTTATTAGTTGCGTTATTTTGCATCACCCTTGCGCCACATGTCGCACAAAATGTGTCGCCAGGCTTCACTTCATTGCCACAATTCAAGCATTTCATTTTTATTAATATATTTCTCACTGCAAATGTAATAAAAATACTACCAACAACGCAAGTAACATATTGTAAAAAAAATAAAAAGCCACAGAACCCGAAAGTTCTATGGCTTTTATTGCTATATTTCAATTAGTGTTATTGAAATAATCAAGAATTAGTTAGCACCTTGCAACTTGAACTGTACTGGAAGGGTATACCACACAGCCACAGGATCACCAGTTGCATTACGGCCAGGTGAGAACGCGGGAAGCATCTTGCACACGCGAACAGCCTCACGGTCAAGGTCCTTGTCGACACCACGAACAACCTTTACTTCACCCACTTTACCGGTCTTTGTTACAACGAATTGAACAACTACCTTACCCTGGATATTGTTATCCTGAGCAGCTTGTGGGTAACGGATGTTCTTGTTAATGAAGCTCATCAGAGCACCATCACCACCAGGGAACGATGGCATGTGGGCTGCCGAACGGAACACCTCTTCCTTCTCAGGTTTGGGTTCAGGTTTTACCTCAACCTTTTCCTCTTTAGGCTTGGGTGGTTCAACTTCCTTAACAACGGTTTGGTCAACTTTTACCACATCCTTGGTGATATCATCTGAACCTTCCTGGTCCTTACCACCAATCACGTCCTTGTTCTCAATTACTTGCTCTACAGTCTTGGGAGGCTCTTTAACAAGTTCGTCGGCAACAATATTGAGCTCAGTAACCTTTTGTGAAGCTTGAACTTCTTCTTCAAGAATCTGTTCTTTCTCCTCAGGAATCTCAATTTGTTGTTCTTCCTCTTCTTCAATCTCCTCTTCAAGTGCTGCTTGTGCGGCAAGTTGCTCTTGCTTGATGCGCTCTTCTTCAAGGCGCTTCTCAGTAAGATACTTGTTCACAGCAGTGTAACCATAAGCAAGCAAAGCGCAAATCGCAATACCAATGATTGTATAAATCACTGATTTATTGTGACGCTTGGGCGACTCCTGTCTAATATCATAGGCTCCAAAGTCCTTATTCTTACCTTCAAAAATAAGGTCTAGCCATTCCCTCGATGAAAGATCTACATCTTTTGCCATAGTGTTTCTTCTTTTAAAAAGTTAAACAATATTATTGTGCACCAAGAGCGTGACCAACTTTGTGCTCATAGAGCGTAGAGTCTTGCTTGTTCAGAGTTTCCAGCTGGTAGGTAGAGATTTGATTAATTTGCATCTCATCCAGCATGTGTACCACGTCGGCATAGCAGGCGTTTGCAGTTGGCTTAATCACAATGATAGGACGTTTAGCATTCAGGTCTTCGGCTTGTTTAGCACGAGCCTCTTTTACCTTAGCGTTATAAATCGAGTCATTGATTTTACCAGTCTTCCACTCTTCTTTAAATTTATTAACCTGATCAAGGAGTTCCTTGTTACGCTTTTGCAGCATACCACGAATCGCATCCTTATCGTTACCAAATTTAATTTCATTGAGTGTGAAGTTCTCCATATCGGGCTGACCTTCATAATAGTAGATCTTGCCGTTAGTTGATCTTTGACCATCCTTGTCAAGAGTACCATCAAGGATGAAAGTGATAGCATCACTCTCCTTAATCTTAGTCTCTTCCTCCTTGTTTATGTTGTCATTGGTAGGCAACACGAGGTCGAGGGTCTGAGATTTCAACATTGTGGTACACAACATGAAGAATGTGATCAACAACATGTTCATATCAACCATTGGAGTAAAGTCGATACGGGTGTCGAATTTCTTCTGACGACTTTTATCTTTCTTTGCCATATCTCTTATTCCTCCTCCGATTTTAATGAAGTCATCAAGGTGAACTTGTTCAACTTCTCTGTCTGTAAATTATCCATTACTACCTGAACAAGGCTGTAAGGAGAGTCTTGTCCAGCCTTGATTGCGACACCGCGACCACCAACCAGGTCTTTACCAAGGTCATGACGTTGCATCACTACCTTAACGGCATTCAACCAAGTTTGAAACTCATTACGTGGACCGTCTTTAACCGATATAGCAATCGGTATTCCACCTTCATTCTTCAGGAAGTCATCGCGTTTCTCCATTTTCATTCCAAGCCATGAAGTTAAATCTTTCATGGGCACTCCAAAGGTACCAATCTTGGAGAACTCAAGAGCCTGCTGCATTGTCAGTTTAGGAGCACTGGGATGAGTCTCACTATAGCTGCCATAAGCTTCTTGCAGAACCTCCGAGCGGAATGTTTCAGTCGAAAGCTGAGTCGAATCCTTCGCACCAGTCAAGTTCAAGTAAACTTTTCCATCAGGACCAATGAGAACTTGCACGAGTTTTTCATCGGGCACCTTCTCTTCACTAACCGATGGAGGTGTGATTACCTGCACTGGCTCCTTCTGAAGGAATGTTGAAGTCAACATGAAGAAAGTCAACAGAAGAACAGTCACGTCACTCATCGCCGTCATGTCGATGTGTGTACTTTTTTTCTTAATTTTGACTTTTCCCATTGTTACACTTTATTACTATTATTATTAAATGTGTGAATTAATAATTGTGAGTTGTTACTCTAAAAATTAGTGAGTAGCAGCAAAAGTAGAAACAATAGAGAAGCCAAGCTCGTCGATAGCATAGGTCATGTTATCAATCTTGCTGGTGTAGAAGTTATAAGAAATAAGTGCGAGAGCAGCGGTAGCAATACCAGTAGCGGTATTAACAAGTGCCTCAGAAATACCAGTTGACAGCTCAGTAGAGTCGGGAGCACCCGATTGTGACAGAGCTTGGAACGACTTGATCATACCAAGCACAGTACCGAACAGACCGAGCAGAGTACCCAGAGTGGTAAGAGTAGCCACAATAGGAAGGTTCTGCTGCAGAGCTGGCATCTCAAGTGCGGTAGCCTCTTCAAGGGTTTGCTGGATAGAAGTAAGTTTCTGCTCCTTTTGGAGAGTGTTGTCTTGATCCATCTCTTTGTACTTTTGAAGAGTTGCGTAAACAACAGCACCTACAGTACCCTTTTGCTCACGGCACAAGTTCTCAGCCTTTGCGATGTCCTTCTTTTGGAGAGCATCCTTCACGTTAGCAACAAACTTGGTGATGTTGCCTTTACCCTTAGCTTTGCCAATAGCGAACCAGCGCTCAACCGAAAGAACGATAACGGTGAACAAGCAGGTAAGCAGGATAGGAACCACGAAACCGCCTTTGTAAACGGTACCAGCAAGGTTAGATGGAGCGAGCTTAACTTCGTCACCTACCTGGAATGCAAATGCTGCGCCAGTGCCTTCACCACCAGTGAAGTTGCTGATCATACCCATAACGAAGAGGTAGAGGCAAACTGCAACTGCGAGGCAAACGAGGATTACGAGGAATGCACTCTTAATACCACCTACATTACTATTAACTGCCTTGTTATCAGCCTTTTTGGGCTGTGGCTTAGCAGCTTGAGGTTGTGGTTTTACAGCTGGCTTTGGAGCCTGGGGCTGTGGATTGTTTGGCTTTGTAGCTTCCATAATCTAAAAATAAAAAAATTGATTGTTAATAAAAATGATTAATTATAAAATGTTTTTTATCAGTTTTAGCGTTTATATTAAATAAGTAACGTAGTTAAGCAAGCAATAGTGTGTCATTGTTAATAAAAAACACAAAACTTAAAGCTTAGTGTGTTAATTTCCACAAACTTAGATTGCTTTTTCTATAAAAAAACAATAAAAAGTCTGCAAAATCACTCGCAAATTTATTACATTTATTTTAATAAAGCAAAGGGAATTTGTCTTTTTTTGCGAAAAAATTGTTCACAACTCTTTAATAAGCACTTAGCAAAGCACCACTTAAACTACATTGCATTTTTTGTTTATTGACTTTTCGCTTTTTTATTTAAAATATGAAATATATTATGTAACTTTGCAGGTTGTAATAACTATTGTTCTCAATTAAACACCTTTTATGGCATTAATAAAAATAAAAAGAGGATTTGATTTAAACCTCAAAGGCAAAATCACTCAAGAAGAAGTGACCATGGCTCATCTTAGCCAAGACTATGCCGTTGTTCCCGACGATTTCACGGGCATCATTCCACGCATGGAAAAGAAGGAAGGCGACACAGTGGCGGCTGGCGAAGCTATATATCACGACAAGAACGATGAAAAAATCAAGGTAACATCGCCAGTGAGCGGTATAGTGAAGAATGTTGTCAGGGGAGACCGACGCAAGATTATGGCAATAGTCATTGAGCCCGATGGCAATCATGACAATTACAAGACCTTCGATACTAAAGAGAACCCCAAGGTTCTCCTGCTTGAGAGTGGTCTCTGGCCCATGTTGCGCCAGCGTCCTTACGACATTGTGCCTAATTCCGCTGTCCGTCCTCGCGATATCTTCATCACGGCTTTCGACTCAGCGCCTCTTGCTCCGTCGCTGCAGCTTGTATTAGGAGAAGACAAAAAATATATAACCAAGGCAATCGAGGTGCTTTCCACGATGACCGATGGTAAAGTGTATTTAGGCTTCCCTACACATTATATTATAGATAACACTGGAGCAGAGGTCAACATTTTCGATGGCCCACATCCCGCAGGTAATGCGGGAGTGCAAGTTGCCCAAATCAAGCCAGTCAACAAAGGCGAGGTGGTATGGACACTCGATATCGTCACAGCGGCACGCATTGGCAAGCTTTTTGAGACCGGAAAGGTTGATTATTCAACCACCATTGCAGTCACAGGAAGTGGAGTTAAAGTTCCCCGCTACCTTAGAGCGACGATGGGTTGTCGCCTTCAAGCATTGCTCCAAGACAATTTAATTGACGATGACAACAAGCCCAAGCGCATCATTAGTGGAAATGTGCTCACTGGTGTGAAAGAAAATATTGATGGATATCTTCATTCGCCCTATCGTCATGTAACCGTCATTAACGAGGTGAACAAAAAGGATGAGTTCATGGGTTGGGCTTCACTTAGCCCCAAGAAATACAGTATATATCGCGACTTCACAAGCTGGATATTGGGTGGACGCCACAAGGAAGTTGACCTTGACGCAAAACTCAATGGTGGCGAGAGAGCTATTGTGATGAGTGGTGAGTATGACCAAATGTTACCCATGGATATCTATGCCGAGTTCCTTATCAAGGCTATTATTGCTTTCGATATCGACAAGATGGAACAACTGGGAATATATGAGGTTGCCCCCGAGGACTTTGCCCTTGCCGAATATGCCGACACATCCAAGCTTGAGTTGCAACGCATTGTGCGTGAAGGTCTCGACAAGATGAGAGCCGAAATGGCATAATCTTCTACTCTGATTTACAATTCAATAAGTAATAACGTTTAAATTAAAGATATAAGTGAAAGCATTAAGAAATTTCATGAACAAGATTAAGCCGCACTTCCAGCAAGGCGGAAAATTCAGCAAGCTGGAATCGGTTTTCGACGGAATGGAAACTTTCTTGTTCACGCCCAACACTACTTCACGTTCAGGCGTTCACATTCACGACAGCAACGACATGAAGCGAACCATGATTACAGTGGTTGTAGCCCTGTTGCCGTGCCTGCTGTTTGCGATGTATAACATTGGTTATCAACATTTTCGAGCTATTGGAATGCCCGAAGCATCTTTTGTGCAGATGTTCATCTTCGGACTGCTTGCAATGCTCCCGGTCATTGTGGTTTCCTATGTTGTGGGACTTGGTATTGAGTTTATAGGTGCTCAAATCCACCACAAGGAAATACAGGAAGGATTTCTTGTAACAGGAATCCTGATTCCTCTAATTGTTCCCATCAACACTCCACTGTGGATGACTGCTGTCGCTACAGCATTTGCAGTAATCTTCGCAAAAGAAATCTTCGGTGGCACAGGAATGAACATCTTTAATGTTGCTCTCATCACGCGCGCGTTCCTATTTTTCTCTTATCCTGCCGAGATGAGTGGCGACAAGGCATTTGTCATGACCGACAGCGCTTTTGGCTATGGCGCAGGAACTGTTGCCGATGGTTTCTCGGGTGCCACACCACTGGGTGAGGTGGCAACCAACGTTGGTGACACACTAAATCTCAGCACATCAACCCTTGATGCATTTATAGGTCTCATTCCCGGCTCGCCCGGCGAGACCTCGATGATAGCCATCCTTATTGGAGCAGCCATATTGCTCATTACTGGCATCGCATCATGGAGAGTAATGCTCAGTGTCTTCGCTGGAGGTCTATCAATGGGAACAATTGCCAATGTCTTCGCCACCCCCACCTACCCTGCCTCGATGCTTGACCCGTTGGCACAATTATGCTTTGGTGGATTCGCTTTTGCGGCAGTGTTCATGGCAACCGATCCTGTTACTGGAGCACGAACTAAGATTGGACAATATATCTATGGTTTCCTTATTGGCGTTTTTGCCATTCTCATCAGGGTGTACAATGGTGGATACCCCGAGGGTGCTATGCTTGCAGTACTGCTAATGAATGCTTTTGCACCACTCATTGATTACTGCGTGGTTCAAGTCAATATAAACCGTCGCTTAAAACGAGCTAAAGCCAAGTGAGAAAGGAGGAAAAGATAATAATGAATAAAAATAGCAATCTATATCAAATCATTTATGCTGCGGTGATGGTGCTCATTGTGGGCACGGTGTTGGCATTCATCTACATGGCTCTCAAGCCCAAGCAAGACGAGAACATCGCCAACGACAAGCGCAAGCAAATTCTTAGCGCTGTGCATGTCATCCCAGCTAGCGATAATGCCATTGAAGAGACCTTTAACAAATACATTGTAGCGGGGTACCTGCTTAATAAAGATGGTAGTATTGCCGACTCAGCCAAGAATGTGGCGTTTGAAATTGATATGAAAAATAATATCAAACTTGAAGAACGCAAACTCCCCATGTTCAAGTGCAAACTTGACGATGGCAGTTTCAAATATATTGTACCAGTATATGGAGCTGGATTGTGGGGCCCCATTTGGGGATATATCGCTGTTAATGACAATGGTTCCGACATTTATGGAGCATATTTCTCTCATGAAGGAGAGACACCAGGATTGGGAGCCGAAATCGCTAATTCCAAGTTTCAAGAGCAATTTCAAGGTAAGAGTATTTACCCCGATGGTGAATTCAAATCTATCAGTGTAATGAAGAAAGGTCAAAAACCCATCGACGGCTCGGAATATGTTGATGCAATATCGGGTGGTACAATTACTAGCCGTGGTGTGCAAGCAATGCTTAATGATTGCATGACTCCCTACGACCCATTCTTCAAGAAACTTCAATGTGGAACCATTAAATGACAATAGACTATGTTATCAAAACGTAATAAAGAAGCATTATTTAATCCGCTTTCAAAGGACAACCCTGTATTAGTGCAAATATTGGGTATTTGCTCCACACTTGCCGTTACAGCCAAGCTTGAACCCGCTATTGTCATGGGAATATCAGTAATAGCTGTTTTGGCAATATCTAATGTGGTTATATCATTACTGAGAAAGACAATCCCCACAACCATTCGCATTATCGTTCAACTAGTGGTTGTGGCAGCTCTTGTTATAATTGTTCAGCAAATTTTGCGCGCTTATGCCTATGATGTGAGCTTGCAACTCTCGGTATTCATTGGACTCATTATTACCAACTGCATTCTCATGGGACGACTTGAGGCTTTTGCCTTGAGCAACAAGCCGTGGCCAGCTTTTCTCGATGGTATTGGCAACGGATTGGGATACACGATAATACTTGTTATCGTGGCATTCTTCCGTGAACTGCTAGGAAGCGGAACACTATTAGGATTCCCTGTTATTCCACAGTGGTGCTACGATCATGGATACATGAACAATGGCCTCATGATTTTGCCCCCCATGGCACTCATTACCGTGGGATGCATAATCTGGGTTCATCGCTCCCGCAACAAGGATCTTCAAGAGAAATAACAAACAAGTAGTAACGCATTAAATATCATCTTAGTAAAATGGAAGAATTAAACCTTTTCGTTAAGTCGATTTTCATCGACAACATGGTATTTGCCTACTTCCTGGGAATGTGCTCTTATCTTGCCGTTTCCAAGAATGTTAAGACAGCCTTTGGACTGGGGCTAGCAGTTACATTCATGCTTGTTGTCACCATTCCATTGAATTATTTATTAAATGAGTATATACTCAAGCCTGGAGCTTTATCATGGCTCGATGATAGCTATAAAGATGTAGACCTCAGTTTCTTAGGACTTATAATGTTTATTGCGGTAATTGCTTCGGCAACACAGTTGGTTGAGATGGCAGTAGAAAAATTTGCTCCCGCGCTCTACAATTCATTGGGTATTTTCTTGCCTCTAATTGCCGTAAACTGCGCCATACTGGGTGGAGCACTTTTCATGCAACAACGCGATTTCCCGTCGTGCTGGACAGCAACTGTCTATGGAGCCGGTAGTGGTATAGGTTGGTTACTTGCCATCGTGGGTCTTGCCGCGATTCGCGAGAAAATCGCTTATAGCAACATTCCACCAGCACTGCGAGGAGTGGGAATAACATTCATCATCACTGGTCTCATGGGCATTGCCTTCATGAGCTTCATGGGTATTAAACTTTAAAACTTGCACAATACACATTATTATGATACTACTGGTAAATCAATCTTTAACCGTTTTGGCGAGCGCTGTGATTTTCCTCGTGCTCACCCTGTTGCTTGTGATTATACTTCTACTGGCAAGGCACTATCTTGTGGCTTCAGGAAAAGTGAAGATAACCATCAATGGCGGAAAAAAAGAAATAGAAATTGAGAGTGGCAAGTCGTTGCTTAATAGCCTTCACGAGGGCGGTGTTATGCTCTCAAGCGCATGCGGTGGCAAGGGTAGTTGTGGACAATGCAAAGTACAAGTGCTTGAAGGAGGTGGCGACATCCTCCCTACCGAGACCGTTCACTTCTCGCGCAAGGAACAGCAAGACCATTGGCGCTTGGGCTGCCAGGTGAAAGTTAAAGACAACATGGCAATTCAAGTTCCCGACTCGGTTCTAGAAGTCAAGGAATATGAATGTACTGTGGTAAGCAACAAGCTAGTCTCGTCATTCATCAAGGAGTTTATCGTGGCTCTGCCCGAGGGGGAACACATGGACTTCATTCCAGGTTCTTACGCACAAATCAAGATTCCCACTTTCGAGATGGACTACGACAAGGACATCGACAAGGAATCTCTGGGTGAATACTTACCCACCTGGGAAAAATATGACATGTTCTCGCTCAAGTGTAAAAACACTGAGGAGACAGTGAGAGCTTACTCAATGGCTAATTATCCCGCCGAGGGCGACCGTTTCATGCTCACGGTGCGCATCGCGACTCCACCATTTAAACCCAAACCACAAACAGGCTTCATGGATGTAAGCCCAGGTATCGCTTCGTCCTATATATTCACCCTAAAACCTGGTGACAAAGTGATAATGAGCGGACCTTACGGTGACTTCCACCCCATCTTCGATAGCAAGAAGGAGATGATTTGGGTAGGCGGTGGCGCGGGAATGGCTCCACTGCGTGCACAAATCATGCACATGACCAAGACCCTCCACACTCGCGATCGTGAGATGCACTATTTCTACGGAGCACGCTCGCTAAGCGAAGTGTTCTACCTTGAGGATTTCTTAGAGATTGAGAAAGAATATCCCAATTTCCATTTCCACTTGGCGCTTGACCGTCCCGATCCTGTTGCCGACGAGGCTGGGGTTAAATACACAGCTGGATTTATTGCTCCTGTTATGTATGAAACTTACCTCAAGGACCATGAAGCTCCTGAGGATTGTGAGTACTACATGTGCGGTCCAGCCATGATGAGCAAGACCGTGAACGAAGTTCTTGACAAGTGTGGTGTAGATCCGAGTTCTATCCACTACGACAACTTCGGATAAGCCATTGGCTATAAACTATTACTATAATAACGACCGCAACTTTTTTTCTAATTGCGGTCGTTGTTTTATATTTTCACAAATACTTGCTCAATAAAGCGCAATTTATTATTTTTGCGATAAATTATTATTTCTAACGATAATATGAAAAAGGCATTTATCACTTTGTTTATGGTATCAATGGCTTGGTTTTTATCACAAGCCAGTGGTAATGACGTGCAACAAGCACGCGAACTAGCGCACCGATTGTCTACGGTGCTTGCAAACAAGGTCGATTTCAAGCATATTGAGAGCAATACCGACATTTTTTCTCTCGAGACTGTTGGCGACAAGGTTATCATTTGTGGCAATAATGCCAATTCAATGGCCGTGGGGCTGAACAGATACCTAAATCGCTACTGTAAAACCACTGTATCGTGGTATGCTGATATTTCCTTGGACCTGCCATTGCTACTTCCTGATGTGCCAACAAAAGAAATCATAAAAGCGCGTGTGCCTCAACGCTTTTTCTTGAATTACTGCACTTTTGGGTATACCATGCCATTTTGGGACTGGAACGACTGGGAGAGATTTATCGACTGGATGGCACTCAACGGAATCAACATGCCACTTGCCATTACCGGACAAGAAGCAGTGTGGTATAATGTGTGGACACGCTTGGGAATGACCGATGAGCAAGTACGCAACTATTTCACTGGTCCAGTCTATCTGCCCTGGCATCGCATGGCTAACATTGATGCTTGGTGCGGACCATTGCCCAAGGAGTGGCTCACTGGTCAAGCCGAACTACAAAAGAAAATACTGGCTCGAGAGCGAGCCTTGAACATGAGACCAGTCTTGCCGGCATTCGCAGGACACGTGCCACGACAGCTCATGGACATGTATCCCAAAGCCGACATTAAACCCATGAGCACTTGGGACGATTTTGACGCTCCTTATCGCACCTATTTCCTCAATAGCGAAGACCCGCTATATAGTGAAATTCAAAAGATGTTTCTTGAGGAACAAACTCGCAGGTTTGGCACCAATCACATTTATGGTATCGACCCATTTAACGAAATGGACCCACCCAGTTTTGAGCCTGATTATCTGAACAAAATAAGCAAGCACATCTACCGTAGTCTTACTGCCGTTGACCCACAAGCCGAGTGGCTACAAATGGGATGGTTCCTCTACTATCAGCGCAAAGACTATACCCCACAGCGTGCACGTGCCATGCTCACTGGTGTACCACAAGGCAAGATGACAATGCTCGACTATTATTGTGAGTACAAGGAAATGTGGCGTGACCTTGACGGTTTCTATGGCCAGCCCTACATTTGGTGTTATCTGGGCAACTTTGGCGGCAACAGTAACATTCAAGGAAATGTCAAAGATGCCGGAGAGAGGCTAGAAAAAGCTCTAAAAGAAGGAGGTAAGAACCTTGTGGGAATAGGCTCTACACTCGAGGGGCTCGATGTGCAACAATTCCCTTATGAGTACATCTTTGAGAAAGCGTGGACCTTCAACAAGAGCGATGAACAAGTGATAAACGAGCTCGCCGACCGACACGCCGGACAACTATCACAACCCGCGCGACAAGCTTGGGATATTCTATACAACAAGGTGCTTAACATCCGTCCCACATCTTTCAGTGGTCCACTACCCTGCCAGTATCCTGAACTAGACAAGACGCACGGACGCTGCGAAGTGAGATACAACCCTCAACAACTGCTTGCAGTGTGGGATCTTCTCTTAAAGCAAGATACTATCCTGACCGATGCCATGAGAGTCGACATCATTTGGGTGGGCCGACAACTGCTGGGTGACTTATTCCTGGCAAAGAAAAATGAGCTTGACAAGGCTTTCCATGAGCACGACGAGAACAAAATGAGAGAAACGTTTGAAATAATGGCTTACATAATTTACTACATGGATGGGCTAAATGCCGAGCATCCATTCTGCACCATGGACAAGTGGCTTGAACAGGCACGAGACTTGGGCGTAGCCTCCGACGTCAAGGACTATTACGAGATGAACGCACGCCGCCTCGTTACCACGTGGGGAGGTGACCTCAACGATTACTCATGTCGCAACTGGGCAGGGTTGCTGGCAGGATACTACATGAACCGATGGCTCACTTATTATAACTACCTTATTAGCATATCACAGTTGCAACAGCCCTATAACCATTCCGTTCTTCAACAAGAAATAGCAACGATACAAGATACCTACCCCTTGCAACTCGGGACCACAGCGGCTCCTTTCACCAAAGGGAGTGACCTATTGTCAACTTGCGAAGTTATCAACGCCATTTTTCATGATGAGTTTAATAAAATGAAATTCAAGGAATAACATTTTCACACCACTTTGATAAAAATCGTTCCAAATCGACCGTGTCAATAAAATTACCCGCGCGATAAATCTCACGTCCCTTTGAAAAAATGAGCACTGTGGGAGCTGTCGCAACCAGATACTCGCCAGCCAGCTCGGGCACAACTTGAATTTCAGCCCTGAGCGAACGAGCCTGGGGATAGCGCTCAGCCACCTGCTCAATCTTGCTAAGCATTATTGAGCACAAGCCGCAATCGGGAGCCTGTACATAGAGCAAGCATAACTCACTCTCACTCACCACGACCTTAAGGTGTTTTATATCATTAATCAGTTCCATACCGCAAAGATAATGACTTTTACTTTAATTTATACTTAATCAAAGAATATTATATTCATCACTATTCACTCGCGACACACTCAAATGAGATAATAAATCATCATTTTTTCTTATTAATTAATGGATAATCTATTTTGTGTAATCTCTAGTAATCAACTTCATAACCCAAATAGGCAAAAAATGTTTCAAAAAAAATGGAAAAGTTGTTGCACAAAATAAAAAATAGTTGTACCTTTGCAGTCGCAAAAGAGATGGCGGGATAGCTCAGATGGTTAGAGCGTCGGATTCATAACCCGGAGGTCCTGAGTTCAATTCTCAGTCCCGCTACTTTTCAAGAGACTCAAAGAAGGTTTTGGGTCTCTTTTTTTGATAAAGAACACTTTTAACGAGCTTACGAGTAAACAAGCAGGCGAGTATCGCGGCTATTTTATCTCAACTCTCGGAACTGTGATTTGTTACTGACAACTGGATACTGACAACTTAACTCCATCTCTGCTTTGGGAAATCACTACCGAAATATTGAACTGCTTGCTCCTGCCAAGAACGCTGAAATTGGTATGGAAGCCATAAAGCATGGCGCCGATGCTGTATACATTGGTGCGAGCGCTTTCGGCGCACGTGCCCAAGCAGGCAACTCTATCGACTCAATAAAGCAATTAGTAAGCTTCGCCCATCAGTTCGACGCTCGCATTTATTGCACAGTCAACACCATCGTCTATGACAACGAATTGAGCGATGTGGAGAGAATGATTCACAATCTTTATCATGCCGGTGTTGATGCACTCATTGTGCAGGACATGGCATTGCTGCGACTCGACCTGCCACCTATTGCCTTACATGCCAGCACACAATGTGACATCCGCACTCCCGAGAAAGCCGCCTTCTTGGAACAGGCGGGATTCTCGCAACTGGTACTCGCGCGTGAATTATCACTTGAGGAGATAGCGGCAATAAATAATAAAGTAAAAGTTCCTCTTGAGGGATTTTGCCATGGTGCGTTGTGCGTGAGTTACAGCGGACGTTGCCAAATTAGCCAAGCCCTGCGTGGTCGTAGCGCCAACCGCGGCGAGTGCGCACAGTTCTGTCGCTTGAGTTACGATTTGGAAGACGAGCAAGGCAACATTCTCATGAAATCGAAACACTTGCTCTCGTTGCGCGACTTCAATGCCAGCGATTGCCTGGGTAACATGATTAATGCCGGCATCTCATCGTTCAAGATTGAGGGTCGCCTAAAAGATGTGGATTATGTAAAGAATGTGGTGGCTTACTATCGTCAAGAGCTTGACAAAATTATCGCTACCGACGATAGCCTCAAGCGCAGCTCATGCGGCACATCAAGATACACTTTCACGCCATCGCTCGAGAAGAGCTTCAACCGCTCGTTTACACATTATTTTATCGATGGTCGTAAGCCTGCTAATGGTAGCCCAATGGCATCGCTCAACACCCCCAAGTCGCAAGGTGAATATCTAGGACGAGTGACCAGCGCTAACGGTAACGTTATCACAATCGACACCACCATGCCTCTAGCCAATGGCGATGGTCTTGCCTTTATTAACGCAAGTGGTGACTACGACGGCTTTCGCGTGAACCGCATCGCCGGCAACAAGATATTCCTAAAGGAGGCGATTGCCATCAAGCGTGGCGACAAGGTTTTCCGAACCCATGACAAGGCATTTAACGATATTTTGAACAAGCCAAGCGCTACCCGCCGCATAGCACTTGACTTCAAGATGTGGTGCGCCGGCAACTTGTTGTGCCTCAAAGCCACCGATGAGCGCGGCTGCATGGCAACTCATTCACTTGCGCTCGACACGGCACCCGAGCCCGCAAAGACCCCCCAAGCCGACCGCCAACGACAAGTACTATCTAAGCTAGGCAACACCATCTTTGCCATGCGAGATTGCGAGATTGAGGGCGACTATTTTGTGCCGGCATCAATATTAACTCAACTGCGTCGTGACACTGTAGCTCTGCTGGAACGCACTCATGCAGCTTCCTACTCGCGTGACCTGCGCCGAAGTGAGAATAAGGAGGCTACGTTCCCTTACCGGTCGCTTGTGAGCGCCGATAATGTCGCCAACCACATCGCCCGGCAGTTCTACCAAGAGCATGGAGTTGCATCAATTGAGCCGGCGCTGGAAGTTAGCGGCAAGCCCAGTGAGAATCAGCCACTGATGCATACCCGCTATTGCCTGCGCCGCGAGCTTGGAGCCTGCCTCAAGGACAAGAACCGCAAGCACAATCTTCCCACTCCACTACTGCTGCGCAACGGGCGCACATTGCTAAGAGTTGACTTCGACTGCTCTCGTTGCGAGATGCGCATTTGTTTAGCAAACAAGTAGTCGTTAACGTGCAGATTTCTTCATTTTTCGCACATCTCCAAGTCTGCTACTCGCAGGAATCGGTAAACTGTCACTTACTGATAATAACTCTAGCCTGTCACAACAATAAATCACAGAATGCAGTTAGCTTGTCGGGACCCCACTATTGTCCAACATAAACTGCCCGAACGTTGCAACCGTTGTGCCTTCCCAGATTGTTTAATTTAGCCCATCCTACACTGCCGCCTGAAAACGCTAAACCGTGAGCCAAATAGGGAGCTGAGGTTGGGAATGAGCGTGACCAGAATAAACCGGTTGATTCATAATCCCTGACGTATTCGCCATTAAAGTAGCCCCCCGCAGGCATGAATATCAACTCATTGTTGATGTTACTTCGAAAAACTCGGCCCGGGATGCCATTACTTAACATCCAACTACTAGAGCAATTATTTATCAGCTCCTCAACTTGCTGGCGTGACGGCATACGCCATCCCGTCCCCAAATTAACAAATGCCACATCATCCTCAGGCTCCAGTTCCATCCTGCCATCAACCACGCCAAAATCTCCATTGCGGCAATATTTTGTAATCTTGGTATAGTCGCCGTTGTCCCACCACTTGTAGTTACCTTGTTCATATCTGTCCTTTTGTGAGATTTCACCCCATGCGTAATACCCACCGCGTCTTGTGGGGTCATTAGCACCGACATTGCAGCAAGCCCACTTTGTTCCCGATGGCAAGCCGAGGTCGATGGCATGAGGATGATTCCCGTCGGGACAAAAATCATTAGAGAAGTAAAGCGCTGACCCATCCCAAGTGGCTTGCATATAATAGGCCTTGCCAGACTCTATGTTTTTTGAATATCTCATCATGTCAATGCTTGTCATTTCCTGCCCGTCAATAATGGCATGGAGCCTAGCCAGTGTAATATGACGGCCAATGGGTATATACCACGAAAGTATGGCTCCCACCGCCCCCGGAGCGATTGTAATATCATCACTTTGGACATCAGTTTGCTCTGTGTCATTGCTTGCAGTACCAGCCTTGGAACCAATTACTATGCTTCCATCAATCAGGTACCAGGGAAAGGTATAAGAAAAAAATCCACAGTGCTTAAAAGTAATGCTTGAAGTTGAGTTGTTATTAACGCTCAGCACCTCATAGGTGCCCAGATGCTTAAATTGTACTTGCCTATTACCGGTGGTGAGGTTGGTTTTGTTAATTATAAACCACATGGGCGACGGCATTGTGTTACCGTTTTCAAGTGGTATTCTCTTCATGCTGCTATTAACGACCACGTTTTGCCCCTCGATGTGCGCATCAATTCCTGTAACACCAATAATCTCATATTCAAGACTTTCATTAACCAACGAGGGCATTGTGAAATTGAACGAACATTTCTTACCATCGGCGCTAATGTCAAAGACCGTTGCCAAGTTCTCAACCTGATAAATCTTGCCGCCCTGTCGCACAAAGAGCTGGATAACATCCCCATCTTTCCACCTGGCCGACAGGTTGAACGAATTTATTCCTTGCGACATAGTAATATCCTTGATTATGCTACCAGGACGCTGCGAAGACATGTCTTCATCGGGAATCAATGCTGTGAAAACAACACTAGGCGCATCTTTTTCATCACAAGATGAGAGCCAAGACATTGTGATTGAAAGTAGTAATATTAAGGCAATTTTTTTCATATTGTCTTGTTGGTGATTATCCTGTTTTAGTGTGTTTCAAAACAGGAAGGTTAATAAACTATAATCGGTTATTTCTTTTCAATTCTCTTCACAGCGTGAATTATTTCGCCAGTCGTAGTCACACCTTCCACGGTGATGGTGTAATTAGTTCTTGGCGCGTCGCCTGTGTAGAAGTTGAAGCGTGCCAGCCTGTTGCTTCCTATTGTAATTGACGGATTCCAGTATATTGTCTCTCTTAGATCGGTGCCCTCGCCCATGCCACCGTTTCCGGTGTCATAGCGTGGGGCGTAAAACTCGGCGGGACGCTGGAATCCCAGCGGTATAAAGGTCTTGATAGTTTCGTCGGGACGCCCTTTTTTCATTTCGGTGCCATCCTTGGTTGTAATCGCGACAATGCCACCCTTATAATTTCCTCCACCGAATGCCAAAGCCTCGGCACCACGGATGAAATCAATCTGCTTTACAACATCAAACGGATACAATTCTTTGAGTAATCTAAAAGAGTCGTCAGAAGATGAATTCATCAAATTAGCTTCCCCATCCTGTCCCGAAGAATAAGTGAAACCGGCAATATCGGGTATTCGCATTCCTTCAAGAGGTATTCCATCAACCAATATGCCAATCAGTTCTCCACGGTCTCGGGTACTGTACAGGCTGTTGGGTGTTACCACAATGCCGGCAAAATAACGCAAAGCCGTCTCAAAGTCGCTTATGCCACGCTTTTCAAAGAACTGATAGTCGCGTGAGTGAGTTGCGACAAGCTCATAGATGGAGAGTGCTTTCTTGCGACGATAAGACTGCACAACCACCTCGTCGAGCAGCACACTAGCCACTCCGTCGACATATTGCAAGCGGTTCTTCTCATTGCTTATATAGCTAATCGTTAGCCGGCTTTCTTCATCCCAGGGCCGAATGATTTCGCGGGAGAAAGCTAATGGAGCCTGTGTGGGGAAAACGTCCTGGTCGATTTTCAGGTTACTGAGCGTGGAACCTTTCTTGTTGGCGGCTTGGATGATAAACTTGGTGCTGTCGGGGAAAACGACGTTGTTGATTTCCCATCGCCCATTCTCATCACTGGTGACCACATTGGCATAACCAATGCGATGGGCAATCACTTTTATCATCGCGTTTTTCATGAGTTTCTTGCGCCACTCGGTTCGCACAGTGCCACTGAGGGTCTGTCCCTTCTCAATGGGATATTGTGGTGCCAGTATTTTTCCCAGCAACGCATGAGGCACATCGTAGCGTCGCCAGCCTTGAGTCATCATGAGCAAGTCGAGCTCTTGCTGACGATTGGGCGTGACGAAATACCAGCCGGGATTATTAATGCGTCCCTGCAGGTCGCTCTGCAGGAGGAGATTGGTCAGGATAGAGGTAGTGCTGTCGGGGGCTATAGTACGGTCATCGGTCACGCTCACGGCAAAGTTGCCTGCGGCATTGACAAATTCACTCAGGTCAACGCTCGCCTGCACCAATTCGCGGCTGTCGTAGCTGCTCTTGTCACTAGCCAATTTTGCATTGGGCACGTGCTTGCCAGTGACGAAGAAAAGTCGCTCGCTGAGCATTCTTCCATTCTCAGTTATCAGCAGTGCCTGTATCACGCCAGCCGGGAGCGTATCGGTAGCGACCGTGACGCTGCCATAGCCAGTGGCGAGAAGACGGCCTCGCTGCTGCACGGCTATCATAGCAGTGCTCTGCTGGCCACCTTTTGCCTCAATCTTCACAGTATTGTTTTCTTGTCTTACCTGCAGCACAGTAGCATCACTTCTCACCTGCGGCAAGTCGAATGTTTTTTCTCCCAGGTCATCATTTTGGCATACTGCCCGATAGATAATCCCCTCTTGTGGGTTGAACGTGGCGAGCCCCATGCCGTCGTGAGTAGTAGTGATGCTTGCCACCTTGTTGCCGCTGCTGTCAACTATGTCGCCAGTGATGTCGGCCGGCTTGCCGTTGCTGTCCATAGCCTTGAAAGTCATGCGGTTCTCGAAGCCCGGAACGAGATATCCACCCTCGGGATAGAAACTCACGTCGTAGGTCATGGAGCTACTCGATGGGAAGGTAATGTACTTGCCATAGTTGCCATATTTAACAAAAACGGCTCCATCACGCAAGTCCTTATGGTCTATTTCAATGCTCAAGTTGCGCTTACCACCTTTCCATTCCACGACTTTGCCACCGGGCAGCTTATAGCTGAACGAGTTGTAGGGACACGGCTCACCCGACTCGGTGTCGAGATAACGAAAGTTGATTTTCATGCTCTCGTTGTCCTCACCCCGGTTTTTCCATTCCAACTCATAGTCAATCTTGCGCTTGATGGCAAATGAACTCGTGATTTTAACCTTCTTCTTGAAAAAATACTGTTCTCCCTGGTTCTGCATGAACATTGTGTAGGCGGTGAGGGTATATTCACCCTCGGCGACCTTGGTGGGGTTGAGGGGGAGATAGCCCTTAAAGACTCCGTCACGCTCCTTGATTTTGATGCGCATCGACACCTCGTTCATGGGGCTAATGAGCTCTACATAGACGAACTTGCTGGCATCAACCGGCTGGTGAGTTGCGGCATCTACCACAAAGGCACGAAGCCACACGGTGTCGCCGGTGATGTAATAAGGTTTGTCGGTCATCACGTGGATTTTCTCCTGCGGATAGTTATAGACCTGCCAGTCAAGATTCTGTTTCATGAACGAGAAATCCTGGCTATAACCATTCACTGCACACATTATGGCAAATATCAGGAAGAGAACATACTTTTTCATCATCATTGTCATCAAGAATTTTACAAAAATAATAATTTTGTATAAAATAAGAAATAATTGTAGCAACACTCTACGATATTAACATTTTTTCGAAAGCTAATCTGCAGGTATGGCACAATTAATTTCCATAGATTCGGGGTCACATAAATACGTTTCTGGACATGTGTCCGTTAGGCATTCTTGAGTGTCACAAATATGCGTCTCTGGGCAAATGTAAGTCTCATAGCACTCTTTCGACTCTGGGGGACAATGACGGGTGCGTACATCACAGCAAGGTTGATACATAGAATCTGTGTGATGGCATATTAAAGAATCTGTGCAATCAGGTATTTCTGTGCATCTGCACGTGTTGGCATTGTAACTTACTTCACATGCTGGTTCATTGGTTTTACATTGGAAATCTTCTGATTTAGCTTCATTGATGCAGTTCTCAGTGCCGGCATGGGTACTTGTGTTACCACTCAGGTTGCTAACCACCTGCTTGTCGAGCGACAAGTCTTTTTCGGTAATTTTTTTCATAATTGCATGAATTAAAAGTTAATAATATTTTTTCTTGTGATCTTGCCTTAGCAATCTCACTTGAGACGTAGATTAATTGGTGGCTCTACTCTTGTGCAACATGCACTGCACGGACTACATGGCCTGCGCATCGTTGTTTGCCGCCAATGGAGCAGTTTCCGACATCACCTCCTTCTATATATAGTCCTATACCATAAGTAGTTGTATAGTATGTAACACAGGACCAATACTCTGCTGATGTACCAAAATTATAAATTGTGCTCTCATAACGATAACCTGTAGCAGGGAAAAAGACTGATTCTCCATTGGTTTTGCTCTTGAAAACACGTCCCCACACACCATTCACATTGGTCCAATCGCTATCGCTGTTATCCAACAATTCTTTTAACTGCAAGTATGTAGGCATTCTCCAAGCAGCTCCCCAATTTGCAGTGGCAGCATCATCTTCAGGATCAAGTCGAGATTTACCATCCACATTGTAGTGGTACTTAGTAATCACGATGTTGTCACCGCTCCTCTTACACCACTTGTAGTTATCCCAGTCATAACTTGTCTTGCGTTTTGTTTCACCCCAAGCGAAATAATATCCACTTTCAGCCGGACTGTTGGCCATCACATTACAGCACGCCCACTTTGTCCCTGACGGGAAGCCCATGTCTATGATGTGTGGATGATTTCCGTCGGGGCAGAACGCATTAGAATAAAACAAGCTTGAGCCGTCCCAGTTGACATCCATATAATAAGCGTTGCCACGCGCGAAAATTTTATGTGATTTCAACACATCATCGGTGCTGACAGCATCGTTATTGATAACAGCCTTAAGCCTGGCATTGTCGATTGCGGCATTGCTCACGCCAGTTGTAGCATCAATTATATCATAGGCCGGAATATACCACGATACTATTGTACCTGTTGCGCCGGGAGCTATTGTAATTTCATTGCTCTCAGCATCGGTTTGGCTATCTTGAGACACTATTTTTCTCGAACTATTGGTGAGTACAATCTTGTCACTATACTTGTACCACGGATTAGTCACATCAAAGCCTTGATGCCTGAACGTGATGCTCGATTCCGAGTTGTTGTTCACAGTCAGAACCTCGTAGACGCACAGGTGGCTGAACTTCGCTTGATTGCTTCCCTTCTTTGCTGTGAACCACATTGGCAACGAGAGTTCGCCATTAACATCAATGCCAACTCGTTTCAGTGAGTAGGATGCAATCACATCCTCAGCATCAATATAAGCTTCTACTCCCGTCACGCCAATTATATCATAGTCACGGTCACGCTTGACCGACTTAGGAAGCGTGACCATAAATGAGCATGTCTTGCCATCGCTGCTTATGTCAAAAACGGTGGACGGACTCTCGGCTTGATACACTCTGCCATCTTGACGGACAAAAATCTGTATCTTGTCTCCTTCTTTCCACCGGGCATTCAGATTGAAGCCATCAGCCGCAGGCACACCATTTATAACGCTGCCAAGGCGTGAGGACGACAAGTCCTCGGCTGGCACCGTGGCGGTAAAGACTGCCTGACGCTTTTCAATGTCGTTATCATCGCATGAAGGCAACAAAAATACATATATTAATGTAACTAATAATAAGGTAAACTTTTTCATCTTAGCTGGTATTATATTGTTTCACTTATTCTGAAGTAGAACTCCTTTATATCCACAACGATACTTTTGCAACAGTATTGTATGATTATAATGTTTTATCTTATTGATTTTGAGCGCTTATAATAAATATTTAAAATTTGGAAATCTTTGATTGACCAGTCTAAACATGAATCAAATTATAAGAAACAAGCTAAAAATAAAAACGCAGAAACCAAGAAGATAAAACTTTTTCAACAAATACAATCGATGTTAATGAATCCATTAATCGGTTAGAGTCACTAACAATCACGCATCAACAAATTACTTCAGTTTCTGGAACTTGGCATTCTTTAGTGCATATATTACATATTGAGTCATTTGTTACAGGACAATCATTAACAGAGATACATGCTTCAGATGCAATACAATCAACTTCCTCAGTTTCGTCACAACAAATTTTATAATTAGAATCTGTGCAAGCATCCGATGCACAAGCAACTTCATTGGTTTCTTCTCTAGTATCAGCAGCACCACTAAGGTCGCTAATCACTTGCTTGTTGAGAGACAAGTCTTTTTCTTTTAAATGTTTCATTTTAGTAAAAGTTTGAATGGTTAATAAAAACGTTTATTTCTTACGTGATTTTGCTTTCGCAATCTTTTATTTGTAAAGTTAATAAATTCGCAGTTTGCAGTAATTGCCTTATTGTGCCGTGGAGAAGTTTGTGCCTCTACTCTTGTCCAACATACACCGCACGAACGCTACAACCGTTTAGTCTGCCTATAATTCCCAAAGTATTAACACCCATATTACCATAACGGAATGCTAAGACATAAGCGTAATAAGGATAGGAGGTGTAGAGATTAAAGCGTGACCAATAGTTGCCAGCTGCATCCAGCTCCTGAAAACCATACGGGTTGTACCAACCTGCAGCAGGAAAGAATACTGCTCTGTCGTTTGTTTTACTCTTGAAAAGATATCCCCCCATGCCATTTACTGTAACCCACTCACTTGTGCAGTTTTCATGCAGTTCAGAAAACTGAGCCGTTTCTGGCATGCGCCACTCTGATCCCCAGTTTACGTAGGCGGCATCGTCAGCTGGATCAAGTTCATTTATGTTGTCGACAATGCCATAGTCACTATTTGCGCAGTACTTCGTGATTTGATGGTAGTCACCACCAACAAACCATTTGTAGTTAGAATAAAAATATCCCTCCTTGGGGGAGGTTTCTCCCCACGCGAAATAGT
>DEKO01000114.1:2258-3470 GCA_002353885.1 Porphyromonadaceae bacterium UBA2720 | reverse complement strand
ATGCACTCCTCGCAGGACGAGCAAGACTCGCGCTTCTATGCCGAGTTTGCCATGATGCCATGCTTCGAGCCTTCCTCACAACAAGAGACCTACACCATGATTCAGGCAGCATATGACTTCAGCGAGAAACACCGCATCCCGGTGCTGATGCGTTTGACTACCCGCATGGCCCACAGCCGCGCTGTGGTCGAGGTGGGCGAGCCTCGCGAGCAGAACGAGATTCACTTCCCCGAGAATCCTCGTCAATGGGTACTCCTGCCCGCCAATGCTCGTGTGCGCAATGAACAACTCATCAAGGACTATGCCACATTCGAGCAAGAATCAGAGACAATGGGTTTCAACCAATATATTGACGGCAAAGACCACTCGGTGGGTGTCATCGCCTGCGGCATTGCNNATTGCCTACAACTACCTGATGGAACAGTATCCCGATGGATGTCCATTCCCGGTGCTGAAGGTGCAGCAATACCCGCTGCCCACAGCGATGATACGCCGCATGGCCAGCGAGTGCCAGCGCATCATCGTCATGGAGGAGGGCCAGCCACTGGTCGAGAAGCGCCTGGTGGGCTTCCTGCCCACTCCGGTGCAAATCAGCGGCCGTCTGGACGGCACATTGCCTCGCACTGGTGAGCTGACGCCCGACTGTGTGCGTGCTGCCATGGGGCTGCCCGAGCTGCCCACCAAGGCTGCCTCGCAGGTTACTGTTCCACGTCCGCCAGCTCTGTGTCAGGGCTGCGGTCATCGTGACTTCTATACCGCTTTAAATAATGTGATTCACACCTATCCCACTGCTCGCGTGTTCAGTGACATCGGTTGCTACACACTGGGCTGGCTGGCTCCGTTCCATGCCTTCCACACCTGTGTTGAAATGGGCTCTTCGTTCACCATGGCACTGGGCGCCGCCATCTCGGGGGTTCATCCCGCAGTGGCTGTGATTGGCGACTCAACCTTCACGCACAGCGGCATGACAGGTCTGCTCGATGCTGTCAATGCAAAGGCTCAGGTGACATTGTGCATCAGCGACAACCTGACCACAGGTATGACTGGCGGCCAAGACAGTGCAGGCACAGGACGTCTTGAGTCAATCTGCAAGGGCATCGGAGTTGAGCCCGAGCATGTGCGTGTGATTGTGCCCCTGCCAAAGAACTACGAGGAGATGGAACGCGTCATCCGCGAGGAGATTGAATATAAGGGCGTGTCGGTCATCATTGC
>DEKO01000114.1:0-2245 GCA_002353885.1 Porphyromonadaceae bacterium UBA2720 | reverse complement strand
GCTCGTCGCGAGTGCATCCAGACGCTCAAGCGCCACGCTGCCGCAGCAGCCAAGAAAGGAGTTAAGTAGTCAAGAAGTCAAGTATTCAAGAACAACATCATGAAACAAGATATCATTCTGTGCGGTGTGGGCGGACAAGGCATCCT
This sequence comes from Porphyromonadaceae bacterium UBA2720, assembly GCA_002353885.1. Classification (GTDB taxonomy): domain Bacteria; phylum Bacteroidota; class Bacteroidia; order Bacteroidales; family Muribaculaceae; genus Sodaliphilus. Next base: position 2,099 of record DEKO01000114.1, on the reverse strand, counting down.
CTCCATCGCCACCATCATTGGTTGGGCAGCCTTGGACCAGAATCTGCAACTCAAGCAGGCCGAGGTGCACGGCATGAGCCAGCGCGGCGGGGATGTCCAGTCCAACCTGCGTGTTAGCGACACCACGATCAATAGCGATCTGATTCCCAAGGGATCCTGCGACCTGATTATCTCGCTTGAGCCTATGGAGGCGTTGCGCTATGTTCCCTATTTGGCACCCGGCGGCTGGATTATCACCAATACACAGCCCTTTGTCAACATTCCTAACTATCCTGAGATGGACGCCGTCAATGCCGACCTTGACCGTGTGGGCAACGTCATCCGCCTGGACGTGGACGCGTTGGCCAAAGAAGTCAACTCGCCGCGCAGTGCCAACATGGTTCTGCTAGGTGCAGCCGCATCGGTTCTGCAGATGCTCTCTCCTGAATTGCTCGAGGATGGCATCAAGCACGTGTTTGCCCGCAAGGGCGAGGCGATCGTCGACACCAACATCGCTGCTTTCCGTGCCGGTCTGGCTGCCGCCCGCAAGTGATTATCCTTCTAAAGCTCAGAGTTCTCGGAGACAAAGAAATCTCCGAGAACTTCGAGCAATACGATCAAAAGTTAACCATAAAGACATGAACCTACCAGTTAAACAACAAGTTTTAAGCGACATTCTGCGTGAGATGGACATTGCCGACATCTCGCGCACCACCATTCGCCAGGGTGTGGCAGTAGCCAATGCACTTGAGAAGGCATCGGGCGAGAAATTTGTGCACCTTGAGATTGGTGTACCCGGACTGCCCGCATGCCAGATTGGCATCGATGCTCAGAAGGCCGCTCTCGATCGTGGAGTGGCTGCCATCTATCCAGCTATTGGCGGCATACCTGAACTGAAAGAGAACGCTTCTCGATTTATCAAAGCATTTGTCAACCAAGACATTCCTGGTGAATGTATTGTGCCCACAGTTGGATCGATGCAAGGTTGCAACAATCTCATTCTCGAGTGCTCGCAGATGACCGAAGGCAAGGACACGATACTCTATATCAATCCCGGGTTTGCCCCTCACATGCTGCAAGCCAAGATTGCAGGGGCCAAGATTGAGGCCTTCGATATCTATGACTTCCGTGCCGACAAATTGCGTGACAAACTTGAGAGCTACATGAGCAAGGGTAACATCGCCGCAATGGTTTACAGTAACCCCAACAATCCCGCATGGGTCTGTCTGACCGATGACGAGCTCAAGACCATCGGTGAACTGGCCACGAAATATGATGTTGTTGTGCTTGAGGACATGGCTTACATGTGCATGGACTTCCGCAGCGACAAGTCGCACCCCTACGAGGCACCCTTCCAGCCGACAGTGGCTCGCTATACCGACAACTTTGTGATGATGATGTCGGGTTCTAAGATATTCAGCTACGCAGGCGAGCGCATAGCTTTGGTCGCTTTCTCACCCAAGCTCTACCACCGTGACTATCCACGCTTGCGTGAGCTGTATGGCATGGGTCGCATGGGCGACAACTTTGTGCTGACTTACCTCTATGCCGCATCGTCGGGCACGTCACATTCGGCACAATGTGCCCTGGCAGCCATGCTCGGTGCAGCCGCCGATGGCTATGACTTTGTTCACGACCTGCATGAGTATGAGAAACGCGCACATCAGTCTAAAGAGATTTTCCTGCGCCATGGATTTGAAATCGTCTATGACAAGGATCTTGACCAGGATGTTGCTGATGGTTTCTTCTACACCGTGGGATACCATGGCATGGACTGTGAACGCCTGCTGTCGTTGCTGATGCGTTGCGGCATTGCTGCCATCACGCTCAACACAACAGGCAGTGATCAACCAGGAGCTCGCATCAGCGTGTCGGCCCTCAAGACCCAGGAACTGATGCAGCAACTAGACGAACGCCTTGCCATGTTTGAGCAATTGGCCAACGAGTAGTTTTTAGTTTCTAGTTTTTCTCACGCAGATTGAGCAGATTGAGCAGATGTAATAGCACACAGAATACACGGAATACACAGAATTCTTTTTTTCTGTGTGTTCTGTGTATTCAGTGTTCATTGTCATCTGCCTGGCTGTTTCTTAATTCTTAATTATTAATTCTTAATTAAT
>DEKO01000085.1 GCA_002353885.1 Porphyromonadaceae bacterium UBA2720 | reverse complement strand
CAACCAATGGTGCAAGCCGAATGCAGAGAACGAGCATGCTCGAGCTATGCTGAGGCGACGCCCATTGATGCCGAACGGAAACGGGAGCCCGAAGGGCAAGCACAGCGCAGTAATTAGAGAATTATCGAATTGTATCTGCGTGATCTGTGTGAGATTTTGCAGCCTGGCTGCTTCAGGGACGGAACTCCCCTCCTCCCCCTTCATGGGGTTGGGGCAGGGTGAGGATTCAAAAAAAATTGACATCAATAGTGGCTGTTTCAAAAAAAAGTTCTAATTTTGGCATTTGAATCAAAACCAACCCATCATGAAGAAAAATACTCTGTTCAAGCATCTGTTGCCCGTGCTGGCTGTGACCGTGTGTTCGCCGGTCCTGGCAGGCAACGTCAATCTGGCCGACGCACGCCGTGCAGCCAGTGATTTCATCCGTCAGCAAAGCAAGGTCTCAAGCACGTTCCGTGCCGCCCGAAGCCTTGCTGCCACCGACCTGACCCTGGCCCATGCCGAGGCCTCGCAAGCAGTGGCTGGCGCCAACGACTACTATGCGTTCAACGTGCCCAACGGCGGTTGGGTCGTCGTCGCCGGCGAAGACCGCGCCACCGCTGTGCTGGCCTATAACGACCAGGGCAGTCTGGACTTTGAGAACCTGCCCTGCACCTTCAAGGCGCTGCTTGACGGTTACAAACAAGAGATAGAATATCTGCATGCCTATACCGGCAACGACCTGGTGCCAGCATCGCGTCCTGCCGGCTTGAAAGAATTCACCGTAGGACCGCTCATCACCTCGACTTGGGGCCAAGAAGCGCCCTACGACTGGCAGTGCCCGGTCTATCAAGGCGAATATTGTGTGGTAGGCTGCGTGGCCACCGCCATGGCACAGGTGATGAACTACTGGGAATATCCCGAGTCGTGTGATGGTGTCGCGTCGTACTACTGCTACGACATCAGCAAGACATTGCCTGCACTGCCTGCCACTACATTTAACTACAGCCTGATCCTGGACAGCTACTGCCACTGGGACTGGGACAACAGTGTGCTGGTGCAAGACACCTACACCGACGCCCAGGCACAGGAGGTGGCCAAGCTGTCGCGCTATTGCGGCCAGGCCGTCGAGATGGGCTATAGCCCCGAGGGCAGCGGTGCCTACACTTGGAACCAGGAGCAAGCCATGAAAGACTTTGGCTTCCGTTCGACACTGGAGCTTTTGTCACGCTCAGGCAGTTACTGGAGTGGCTACACCACTGCCGAGTGGGAAACCATGATCAAGGACGAGATCAACGCCGGCCGTCCCATCCTGTACTCGGCCAGCGACACCAATGGTGGCGGCGGTCACGCCTTTATCTGCGACGGATATAACAGCGAGAACAAGTTCCACTTCAACCTGGGCTGGTATGGCACTTGCGACGGGTGGTATGCCTCGACGGCACTGAACATGACTCACCGCGATGGCGACCAGCTGAAGTTCAACTCAGGCCATGAGATGATTATCGGCATACAGCCGCCTGAGGGCTGGGTGCGTCCATCTGACCAACTGACAGGCGACGTCAATGGTGACGGCAAGGTCGATATTCAAGACGTCAACATCATCATCAACATCTTGTTGGGGACTGACAGTGCCGACAACTATCCTGGCAACGCCAACGTCGACGGCCTGGGCGGCATCGACGTGGCCGACGTCAACGCTGTGGTCAACATCATGTTGGGCGGCAATTAGTTGTTAGCCAAAGACCAATTCTAAAGTCTAAAATCTAACGTCCAAGGGGCTAAAGCCTAACGTCTAGACTCAATCAATCATGCGCTGCATTGTCGTAGTTAAGGCAATGCGGCGCATCTAATTTTAGGCACGAGAGCAAATTCTTAATTCTGAATCCGCGATTCTTGATTAAAAAGTTGTACCTTTGCAAGATATTATGGAAAGACGTATCGCTATATATCTTGTGATGGCCTTGCTGTGCGCGCTGAACATGGGCGCCAAGCAGAAGCAGAAGATTGAGCCTTCTTTTGCCTGGGCACTGACCGAGCCGCTAGGCCTGCGCACTGAGTCGACCATCGACACGATGTTTGTCGACTATCACCGCTATGCCCTACCCTGGCATCCGAGCCATGTGTGGGCAACCACCGGCAACTATGGTGCCCCCGGACAGAGCCAATTGTTCTTTGACCGCCCGCTCACCAGCGAGTTTTTCATGGAAGACGCGCTGCATCCGTGGCTGCACAGCACAACGACGATGCGCTACTACAACACGCGCATCCCAATGACCCTGCTTGGCTACAGCACAGGCGGCGACAAGCAGAGCAACCAGGACCGGACGCAGGCCCTGTTCAGCGGCAACATCAACCGCCGGCTGCAGCTGGGCGCCGGACTGGACTACATCTACTCGAAGGGCTCATATGACAACCAAGCCGACAAGGACTTCACCTGGAAGGTGTTCGGCTCCTATATGGGCGACCGCTATGAGCTGCAGACGTTCTTCACCCACTATGAGTACACCACGCGCGAGAACGGCGGCATCACCGACGACCGATACATCACCGACCCAGCAGAGGTGCAGGGGGGCGAGACACGTGTCGACAACAAGACCATCACCACCCGTCTGACCGATGCCCAGAGCAGTGTCAAGGGCAGCCAGTTCTATATGAACCATCGCTACAAGGTGGGGTTCTATCGTTACCAGCGCGACTCCATCACCGACACCATCATCGGCAAGACCTATATCCCAGTGACCAGTTTCATCTGGACCATGGACTACAAGGACAACCGCCATCGTTTTCTCAACGACAACGGCAACGAAGACACCACCTACTTCAACAACACCTATCTGAACTTGGCCGGGACCGATGAGCAGACCAGTTGGTGGCGACTGCGCAACACCGTGGGTGTGTCGATGCTCGAGGGATTCAATCGCTGGGCCAAGTTTGGGCTGGCCTTCTATGGCACCCACGAACTGCGCCGCTACACCCAGGTAGTGGATAGCATTACCGGCACAGCCGACCTGCCCGAGGGCTTGGATGTGGCTCCTGCCAAGATTGCTCCCAAGCACACCGAGAATGTGGTGTGGGTGGGAGGCCAGCTGACCAAGCAACAAGGCTCACACTTGCGCTACAGCGCCACTGCTCAGTTTGGTGTGGCCGGCAGTGTGGCTGGTGACATCGATGTCAGTGGCGACATTGAGACACGAGTCAAGGTGTGGGGCGACACGGCCAGCCTGCGCGGCTATGGCTACTTCAAGAACCTGGCAGCTCCCTATCTGTTGCAGAATTTTGTGTCCAACCACTATATCTGGCAGAACGACTTCGGCAAGACACAACGCTTCCGTGTGGGCGGCGAGCTCAACATCCCGCAGACGTGGACCAACATCAATGTGGGCTATGAGACGCTCAAGAACTATATCTACTTTGGCGACGATGGGCTACCCGCACAGCACAGCCCCGGCATACACGTACTCAGCGCCACCCTGCGCCAGGGACTGCACTACCGCGCCCTGGGGTGGGAAAACGCTGTCACCTACCAGACCACCAGTGACAAGGCCGTGCTGCCACTTCCAGCCCTCTCGGTCTACAGCAACCTCTATGCCAAGTTTGTGGTTGCCAAGGTGCTGCATGTGCAGATAGGCATCGACGGAAATTACTACACCAAGTACTATGCCCCGACCTACAACCCCGCCACGATGACCTTCCACACCCAGCAAGAGAAGGAGTGCGGCAACTTCTTGTTGGCCAACATCTATGCCAACTTCAAGTTAAAGAAGGCCCGTTTCTTTGTGGTCTACACGCATGCCAACGGCAAGATCTTCGGTGGTAACGACTACTTTGCCATCCCACACTATCCGCTCAATCCCCGCCGCTTCCAGGTGGGTGTGAGCGTCGACTTTGCCAACTAGCCTTCGGCCGCTGTTGGCTTTTTGGGGCCGTTGAGTGGCTGGTGAAAATAAACACAGAACACACAGCATTTTTCATTTATTCTGTGTGTCCTGTGTGAGATGATACTGCCAGGCATGCGGACGTGCCGGAGGCGCGTCCCTACAACCTGACCGTTCACGCGGTACCCCCGCGTCCCTACCCGCTCACTGTCTGCTGTTAGCTGTTCACTACCAACTAACAACTAAAGTCTAAAAAAACGAGATGTTGAGAGAGAGACGAAAAGTGATCAAGGGCCAGACCCTGCTCTATGTGGCCCTGTTGGGCGTGACCATCGCACTGATGGTGATGCTGAGCCGATGTGACCAACCCCGTCCCGCGGCCATTGACCATCCAAGCGGCGGCGACACCCTGGATGTGGCCATCGAATACTCGCCCATCACCTACTATAGCTACGATGACACATTGGGTGGATTTGACTACGACCTGCTGCGACTCATCTCACAACATTGTGGCCGGCCCATGAAGTTTCACCCCATCGTGACCCTGTCGCGAGGGCTTGAAGGCCTGAACGACAGCACTTACGATGTGTTGGTGGCCCAATTTCCCACCACAGTCGACGGCCGAGAACGTTACCTTTTCACTAATCCTATATATATCGACAAGCAGGTGCTTGTTCAACGAGCGCAGAACGGCATCAAACGCCACTTCCAGCTGGCAGGAGACACCGTCTGGGTGGTCAAGGGCTCGCCCATGAAGGAGCGCATCGAGGGGCTGAGCCGGGAAATTGGCGACACCATCCATGTTATGACCGACCCCACCTATGGTGCAGAGCAACTGCTGCTGCGTGTGGCTGCCGGCGAAATCAAGTATGCCGTCGTCAACCAGAGCATAGCGCGGATTATGGCGGAAAAAGTGCCGGGGCTTGATATCTCGATAGACATCAGCCTGTCGCAATTTCAGGCATGGGTGCTGCGCAAGAACAACCAGGCCCTGTGCGACAGCCTGAACCGATGGATTGATGCCGTCAAAGCCAACCACGAGCAGCTGGAGCAGCTGAACACACGATATTTCCAAGACACACAACAATGAAAGTACTCAACGACATCATCAGACGACTCAAACCCGACGCACAGCGACAGCGTTCGTCGGTCATGTCAGACTTCAAAGCATTCCTCACACAGAGCAACTGCAAGTGGCGCGAGCTCAAGCAGCCCGAAGAGAAGAGCACACGGTTCTACTTCGACTACCAGGGAGGCCACTTTGTGGCCGACATCAAGGACAGTGACCGTGGGGTGGACATCACCTTTCCCGGCATTGCCGATATGCCCGTCGATGAGCTGCCCCTGGTGCGCACCCTGTGCAACCATTATAATGCGAGCAACACGCTCATCAAGTTCACCTATACAACCAGCGATGACGACAACAGCGCACACGTGCACATGTCGTTCTTTGTCAACGCCATCTGGCCCGACGAGCTCGCCGAGGCTCTGACAGCCTGCTTCTACTACCAGCGCCAGTTCTGTGACGAGTATCGTGGACTGAAGCAGACCGCCACCAACAATGGCACCGACGATGTCGAGCGCGACCATCAGCAGCTGACGCGCGAGCAGTTCATGCTGGCCCAGCAAGAGATGCGCCACCAGCCCGGCCCGGCCGCGCAGTGGGACTTCACCGTCGACAAGCCCACCATCGCCCAACTGCTCGAGCGCATGCTAGGCTTAAAGAGTGTGAAGTGCGACGAAGTGGTGCTTGACAACCTGACCACCGTGGCAGGTGACGACCCCACTGCACTCGACATTGTGGCCAGTCGCCTGGCCGACGGCCAGCCACTGACCGCTCTCATCAAGCTCACCTTGGGCGATATCCTGGCCACACGCCATGCTACCATGCTGTTTGCCCCCGTGCAACAAACCAACCATACGGCACAATACTGGCGCGTCACCGCCACATTGGTACCCCCCTCACCCAGCCGCACAGCCTCGATCAGCAGTGAGCCACAACAGCCACTGGCCAACACGGTGCTCATAGCCTGGAGCGGGACCGACACAGCCAAGATGCGAGCCGAGTTTGACTACATGTGGCAGGATGCCCTGCTCAAGCGGCGCGACGGTGAGCCACTCAACGAACTGCAACAGCTCATCATCGATGTGACCGATGCCAATATCGGCTACAACATGTACTGGGGGCGCAAATTGATGCTCGACAAGTGCTATTACCAAGCCTTGCAGCACCTTGAGAACGCCTTCAACGCCATGCGCACAGTCTATCTAGATCTGGGCAAAGAATTGCGCAACGCTTTTGTCGAGATATGTTACTACATCGGCTTTTGCTACACCGAGCTACACCTCTACCGCGACGCGTTTTACTACTTGGACTATGTGCGTGCTGGCGGCAACGTGCGGCACACCACTGAACTCATCAACTGCCTGGCCAATGGCAAGGACTTCCGCCTGTTTTCAGTCACCGACGACATTGCCCAGGCCATCCGCCAGCAGTATGAGCACGAAGAGGACATCCCTGAGAGCTTGCAGAGCTTCATCAACTTTATGCGCCGTCGCCGCGCCTACGCCCTGATTGATCACCACCAGCTCGACGAAGCCGAGAAGGCTTTCACCGCCATGCTCGACGACCCCGAGAACAGCGATTACGCCCTCAGCGAACTGGCCTACATCAAGCGACTGCGTCACAGCGAGAATCAGGAATCAGGCAGCGAAAACCAATCAACGAGCGCCGAGAACCACTAGCCATCAACGAAGACCAATCAAACAAACTGAATGATCATGAAACATCAACTACTCACAGCCATCTTACTGGCTGCAACACTAATGAACGCTACGGCTCAGGTCGACGAGACGACGGCCGAGGGCATGAAACGCCTGTCATGCACAAGCATCATGGTGGGCAAGCGGGCCAGCACCGACGGCTCGGTCATCACCTCGCACACCTGCGACTCGTGGTACCGCACCTGGATGACGATGACTCCGGCACGCGACTATGAGCGCGACACGGTCACAGCCATCTATGACGGCCGCATGCACACGCAGTCACCTCAAGACAGCACCAAGATGTACCGCAAGGGTACCATCCCGCAAGTGCGACACACCTACCGTTATCTCGACACGGCTTATCCCTGCCTCAACGAGAAGCAGCTGGCCATGGGCGAGACCACTATCGGCGGGCGCGACACACTCAAGAACAAGCAAGGCCTGTTCTGCATCGAGGAGCTGCAACGCATCGCCCTAGAGCGATGCTCGACAGCACGCGATGCCATCCGGCTGATGGGCCAGTTGGTCAAGCAGTATGGCTATGGCGACAGCGGCGAATGCCTGACCATTGCCGACAAGAATGAGGTGTGGATTTTCGAAATCTTCGGCGAGGGACCAAAGAAGATAGGGGGTGTCTGGGCCGCACAACGCATCCCTGACGACGAGATTGCCGTGTCGGCCAACATCTCGCGCATCGACCGCCTGGACCTGAACGATCCTGACCACTTCATGGCCAGCGACAACATCTATGATGTAGCCCGCCGACTCAAGCTGTGGGACGGCAAGCAGGAGTTCAGCTTCTGGCGCGTCTATAGCGGCGGCAACTACATGAAGGAGACCAAGAACTATAGCGTGCGCGAGCACTACATCATGAACGCCCTGGCGCCGAGCCTACACCTGAGCGACACCATCCAGAACCTGCCCTTGAGCGTCAAACCCGATTCACTGGTCAGCGTCGAGCGCGTGATGGCGTTGCTGGGCAGCTACTACGAGGGCAGTGACAAGAACCTGAGCGGGCGCCACCTCATCCCCAACCCTAAGCGCAAGGACAAGCAAGGCAACCTTGTCGAGAGCGAGCCTGACTCGATCGTCTCGCCAGTGAGCAATCCCTGGATGCGCCCCGACGAGATCAACATGTACTATGCCATGGGCGACTCAACAATGAAGAACATCCGCACCGTGAGCGTGTCGTGGTGTGCCTACAGCACCGTCATCCAGTTGCGGTCGTGGCTGCCCGACGAGGTGGGCGGTGTGTGCTGGATGGCGCTTGACAACCCCGGCGAGAGTCCGCGTTTCCCCATCTTCAGCGGCACGACCGAGTTGCCCAAGATGCTGCAAGTGTGCGGGCAGCACACCGACCGCGACGATGCTGCCCTGTGGCACTACCGCAAGGCCAATCGCCTGGCCACAGTGCGCTGGGGAACTTACCGCAAGAAACTGGAACCATTGCGTGACTACTTCGTCAGCAAGGGCCAGCGCGAGCTGCCATGGGTCGAACAGTCATGGCTCAGCCTCAACGCCGCCGACCCTAAGGCCGCCCAACAGATGCTCAATGGCTATGTGGCCGACTTCTTCGGTGCCACCATCCTGCGCTGGGATGAACTTGCCCGCCACATCTGGCGCCAGCAGTGGACTGGTTTCTAAAGCATGAGTCTTGCAGCTATGAGCTGCAGGGAGCTAAACATCAAGCACCGAGCCTCGTCAGGGGCCCGGTGCTTTTGTTATCAAGTGTTATGTGTGACGATTATTCGCCGACGTTGATGGTGCAGACCGACACGCGGTTCCAGTCGGGCTCGCTGAACATGTCGCCCACGCCCAGACCAGCAGCATTGATGCGCTTGGAGGCAATCTTATATTTGTTGACCAGCAGGTCGCGCACAGCGTTGGCACGTGCATTGGCCAGGCGCTCGTTGATTTCCTGGCTGCCCTCGGGCGAAGCATAGCCGCGGATGACAACGGTCGACTTGGGATTGTTCTTGAGGAAGGTGGCTACGCGCTCAACGTTGGGCATCTGAGCTGCAGTGACCACGCTCTTACCTTGAGCAAAGAAGACGTTGGTCTCGAGCGACTTGGTGCTATTGTCAACAATCTTCTCGACGCTGACGGGCTTCTCGACAACCTTCTCGACAATCTTCTCGACAACCTTGGTCTCGGGCTTGCGAGCACGCAGAGCATTGATCTCGGCATTGAGTGCATCGATGTCGGCTTGAGTATACTGCTTGTCGCACAGGGTCATGTAGTGCTCACCATTGCTGTTGCCAAAGTGGTAGGTCAAACCGGCCTCCATCTCGACCATAGCGCGGTTAGCATTGAAGGCCGTGGTGTTCTGCGACGCACCAGCGCCCATGTGCCACACGACAGCAGGCTTCAGAGCCAGCGTCCAAGCCTTGCTCTCGCCCAGGTTCCAGTTGATGTTCAGACCAGCCTTGGTGTACCACGAGTTGTCATCGTTGTAGTGGATGTCGCCCTCGGTGGTCTTGTAGCCATGCCACCATCCAGCGCCCAGCACGCCCTCGACCTCGAGTGTGCGCGGCATGCCCTTATAGCCCAGCAGCATGTTAGCAAAATTGATGGTACCAAATGCGCCCACCAGCTGATGGTCAAAGATATTCTTGCTGTGGGGTCCCCACACACTATACTGCTTGTTCCAGCTAGAGGTGTTAATGGTCCACTCGCCTTCAACACCGAGGCCTAGCACGGGTGTCACTTGCTTGCGCAGCTCAACACCCCAAATGCCACGTGCTGCAGGCCAGAAGGCATAGTGCTGGAAGGGTGATACTGCACCACCCTTGAGAGTGAGCGACCAGTTGTCAGAAAACTTGCTGCCCTTAACAGTCACCTGAGCCTGAGCAGCTGTAGCGGCCATCACGATGGCCATGATGATCACAAACTTTTTCATCGTCTTGAAATGTTTGGTTTATAAAAGATGTTTAAAAATCAGCGCAAAAGTAGCAAAAATCTTAAATCGCAGCAAATATTATAGACAAATATGCCCGTTTGTTCTACTAAAACGGGCATATTTACCTACTTTCGGTAGCAAAAAGGAAGCCTAGGAGCCATCTAACAACTCGCAGGCTGCTGCCTAGAACTGGGCATAGATCAATGGCTGGATATCGGCATTGGCAAACTGCAAAACTAGCTGTACAACCATGATCAGCGCAACAAGTTTGACCCACCAGCGCGATCGTATGAATCGACGCCTGAACTGACTCCAGATGTCCTGGGGTAAGAAGTGCAAGGCAAAAGCAAGTACCATGACGATGCACCAGGTGTTGCGTACATGGGCAAACACGGGCAGGTAAGCGATATCGAAGCGGGTGAACACACCCTTGTAGATCTCAAGCGCCGAGTGCAGGCTATCGGCCCGGAACAGGGCCCACAACAGGGTGATAGTGGCAAAGGTCACCAGCCATGACACAAATCTCACCCAGCCAGCCTCGGGCAAGCGACTGAGCCAGGGCTTGCATGCCTTGTGGACACACAGTGCCAGTCCGTGACACGCCCCCCAGATGACGAAAGTCCATGCCGCACCATGCCACAAGCCGCCAACGAGCATGGTGACCATGAGGTTGAGGTACTGTCGAGCCTTGCCATGCCGGTTACCACCGAGTGAGATGTAGACATAGTCGCGTAACCACGACGAGAGTGTGATGTGCCAACGCCGCCAGAACTCAGTGAAGTTGAGCGAGCGATAGGGAAAGTCGAAGTTTATGGGCAACCTGAATCCCATCACCGAGGCGATGCCGATGGCCATGTCGCTGTATCCTGAGAAGTCACAATAAAGTTGCACACTGTAGCCCAAAAGTGCCATCAGCAATTCCAAACCACTGTATCCCACAGGGTTGCCAAACGCAATGGTAACATACTGGCCCACATAGTCGGCCACAACAGCCTTCTTGAGCACACCGAGCAAGATGAGCCACAGTCCGCCATAGATCATGCTGCGCGTGGCGGGCTTGTTGGCACGAATTTGCGGAAACAGCTCGGTAGCACGGACAATGGGCCCTGCTATCATGCAAGGAAAGAATGAGATAAAAAAGAGGTACTCGAGCAGGCTGTCTGTGGGCTGCAGCTTGCGCTTGTAGACATCAACGACATAGCTGATGGTGCGGAAGGTGTAGAACGAGATGCCGACAGGCAACACAATGTCAAGCGGCTGGAAGTTGCGGCCGATGATAACGTCGACATTGAGCAGGATGAAGTTGCCATACTTGAACGCCAGCAGGATGCCCAGTGAGCACGTGATGGACAAAATCAAAAACAGCCTCCTGACCGATACGCTGGCCGATGCAGCTATGCGCCTTGCCAGCATCCAGTCGATGACACCAGTGGCGACCATGAGCAACAGATGCCATCCGCTGGACTTGTAGAAGCACAGCAAACTGAACGCTGTGACAAACATCAGCATCTGTTTGCGCTTGGACTTAACCAGGGCGTAAACAGGCAAGAAGAGCAGAAAAAGCACCCAGAACAGGCCGCTTGAGAACATCAAGGGCTGATCGGGTGCAAAGCTCAACTGTGCCAGCAGATTGTGCCAAAGTGTCGACAACGAGTAGTCCAACATAGGCAAATCAACGCTGGGGTGAATACATAATGGTACGGCACTTGCCCTTCTCGGCCACTGGCGGGTTGAGCCGGATGGGATGGGCCGACTGAGTCATGACCCACTTGCAGATGCGATCGCACCATGCCGCAGCCGACTTGCGCGTGGGATGTGCACCATCCTTGGCCCGGTCGAAGTGCTGGCCGTTGCTCAGGAAGAAGCATCCCGGCCGGCACGACTCCTGCAGCATGTCGTTGATGCCAGTGTCAGGCTTCCAGTTGGGCGGCCCAATCCAAACATAAGGGATGTCGCCTATCTGCTGCAGAATGGTGTCGACATACTTCTGTCGCTTGCGTTTGATGTCGCTGACGAACAACTCGTTGCCTCCGAGACTGATGAAGACATAGTTGGGACGGACTTCGTCGAGATGCTGCTTGAGTCGCGTGCTGTTGCCCCACACCTCGCTAGTCGAACTATACCAGATGACGTTGACCAGCGTATGGCCATTCTCCTGCGCATAAGCGGCAAGCCTGGGACCTAACCCCTCGAGCATCGAGTCGCCAAAGAAGAGTATGGTCTTAGCCGTAGTGTCCATAGGGGCCTGGCGAGGCTTGACGCCTGTGGGCGCAGGCGTTGCTGCGCCCGACGCATCTGCCGGCGAAGGCGTGCCTTGGTCCGACTTGACCTCCTTGGGTCTGCCGAACAGTGTCTCGGCAAATGACGGGGTGTTGAGTGTAGCAAATCCCAAGTCAATGCCGCCAGGCACAAACGACAGACTGACAAAGATGAGCAGTCCACTGGCCAAAATGCCTATGAGTCCTCGATATTTCTTCATTCAGTTATGCGGCGTATCACTTGCCGGGGATGTGCGTGATGCCAAGACCCGGGATGTCGTGAAGGGTGATTTTTCCGTTCTCGACGGTCATGCCATTGAATCGATCGTTGGCAATGAGCAGGTTGCCATCAAGGTCGGCAAAGTCGACCAGTGGCGAGAGGTTGGCTGCAGCAGTGACAGCACATGACGTTTCGGTCATGCAACCAATCATCACCTTCATGTCGAGCGCGCGTGCCAGGGTGACCATCTTGTAGGCCTCGTGCAGACCTGTGCTCTTCATGAG
>DEKO01000016.1:1731-9404 GCA_002353885.1 Porphyromonadaceae bacterium UBA2720 | reverse complement strand
GGAGCCATGCGCACCCATTCCAACTCGCGCTGCAGCGTCTTCTGGCGTTTGCTCTCGGTCTTCTCTTCCATGGCCAGACGCTGCGTCTTCTGCTCGAGCCAGCTGCTGTAGTTGCCCTTCCAAGGTATGCCCTCGCCACGGTCCAGCTCCAGAATCCAGCCGGCCACATGGTCCAGGAAGTAGCGGTCGTGGGTCACGGCGATGACCGTGCCCTCATATTGCTGCAGGTGTTGTTCGAGCCAGTCGATCGACTCGGCGTCCAGGTGGTTGGTGGGCTCGTCGAGCAGCAGCACGTCGGGTTTCTGCAGCAGCAGGCGGCACAGCGCCACACGGCGGCGCTCACCACCGCTCAGGTGCTCGGTCAGCTGGTCGCTGGGTGGGCAGCGCAGTGCATCCATGGCACGCTCCAGCCGCGAGTCCAGGTTCCAGGCGTCGGTGGCGTCAATGACATCCTGCAGCTCGGCCTGACGGGCGAACAGCTGGTTCATCTTGTCCTCGTCCTCATAGTACTCGGGCAGGCCAAACTTCTGATTGATGGCCTCATACTCCGTGAGGGCATCGACCACAGGCTGAACGCCTTCCATGACCACCTCCTTGACAGTCTTGGTCGGATCGAGCTGCGGATCCTGGGGCAGATAGCCCACCGAGTAGCCCGGGGCAAACACCACTTGTCCCTGATACTTGGTCTCGATGCCTGCGATGATTTTCATCAGGGTTGATTTACCCGAGCCGTTCAGGCCGATGATGCCTATCTTCGCTCCGTAGAAGAACGAGAGATAGATGTTCTTGAGCACTTGCTTCTGGTTCTGCTCAATGGTCTTGCTCACACCCACCATCGAGAAGATGATTTTTTTGTCGTCTACTGTTGCCACCTTATTTGGAATTTAGAATTTTGAATTTAGAATTAAGAATGTAGGGACGCGGCGTGCCGCGTGAACAGCCACCATCATGTAACGTCTTAACTACTATAACTCCTTAACTCCTTTAACTACCGACATGTATCTACTTTAGAAACTTGAGTTAAAATTAACAGAGAGGTGATGGGGTGATGCGGTCACTCCATGATGCGGAACACGCGGATGCCCAGGCAGGTGCTTTTGTTGCCGCTCAGGTGGTCGCGCAGATTCTTTTTCTCGAGCATGACCTTGCCACCGCTCATCGATGCGTCCAGCAGATAGATCTCGCCCTTGTCGTCCTTGTGGATGATGCCCAGGTGCGAGATGTCGAGGCCCTCGACCTTGGTGACCAGACCCACAAAGTCGCCGCTGCGCAAGGCGGCCTTCACGGCCTTGTCGCCCAGCCACGACTTCTTGAGATAGGGCATGCGGTGGTTGCGGTAGCCCATCTCGAAGCGACGTATCTTCTCGACCATGGCACTGTCGCCCTTGAGGCTGCGGTAGCTGTCCTTGTGCTGGGTCATGAAGTCGATGGTCTTGACCATATAGGTTGCGTGGGGCAGATCGGCAGTGACCTCGACCAGGTTGCCGCGCGCATGGTTGTTGACAATCCAGTCGCTGATGTAGTGTAGCCGCGACGAATAATCGCCCATCTGGCCGTCGCGGTAACGCAAGTTCTCGAGGTTGGCAGCATAGTCGCGCCAGCTGTAGCGGCCGGTGAGTGTGGTGCGCGTCAGGGCATAGAGTGTTTCGATGAAGGTGGTGCAGTCCAGCTCGTCGATATTGATGGTCAGGCGTTCCTCGTCGCCCTCAAGCGTGTGCGCCACGTAGGGCGTGCCCAGCAGACGGTCGGCATAGTAGGCCACCAACTCGTTGGCAGTCTTGAGACGGCTGGCAAGCCCGTCCTGCAGCAGCTGGTTGATGCGCAAGGTGTCCTGGTCGCAGTGAAATCGCATCTGCTGCACGCTGGCAGCCTGCGCCTCTTGCTGGCTGTGCCAGGGCATCGAGCACGCCACTGCCAGCACCATCATCAGTGTCAATATTTTTTTCATCGCTTCTTGTTATAAAGTAGTTGCAGTAGTTCAGCCGTTACATGGTTGTGGTAGGGACGCGCCTCTGGCACGTCCGTCAAAAGTGGCTGCCACAATAGAAGTTCCCCCTTTAGGGGGCTAGGGGGCAACGTGCAGCGCTGCGGCATAGGTGCGCCACTTCTCAATCAGGGCAGTCATGTCGGCGGGCAGAGGGCTGTCAAAGTCCATCTGCTGGCCAGTGACAGGGTGCACAAACCCCAACGTCTTGGCATGCAGGGCCTGGCGGGGACACAGCTTGAAGCAGTTCTGGATGAAGGCTCCATAGCTGGCGGTCTTGAAGCCGCGCAACACCTGGTCGCCACCATAGCGCTCGTCATTGAACAGCGGGTGACCGATGTGCTTCATGTGCACGCGAATCTGGTGGGTGCGCCCCGTTTCGAGCTGACATCGCACCACGGCCACATGGGCTAGGTTCTCGAGCGTGGTGTAGTGTGTGACGGCATGCTTGCCCATGTCGCCCTCGGGAAACACGCACATCTGCAGGCGGTCGCGCAAGCTGCGTCCGATGTTGCCGGTGACGGTGCCCTCGGCATCTTTCATCTCGCCCCAAACGACAGCAATGTACTGGCGCTTGGTGGTCTTGTCGAAGAACTGTTTGCCCAGCGAGGTCTTGGCGCGAGGGGTCTTGGCCACTACCAACAGACCGCTGGTGTCCTTGTCGATGCGGTGCACCAGACCCATGCGCGGGTCGGTCACGTCATAGTCGGGGATGTCCTTGAAGTGCCAAGCCAGCGCGTTGACCAGGGTGCCGTCGTAGTTGCCGTGACCGGGGTGCACGCACATGCCGGCGGGCTTGTTGACCACCAGCAGCTCATCGTCCTCATAGACGATGTCGAGCGGGATGTCCTGGGCCACAATCTCGTTCTCATAGCGCGGACGGTCCATCACCACACTGATGATTTCGCCCGGATGAACACGATAGTTGCTCTTGACGGGACGCCCGTTGACGCGGATGCACTGGGCCTCGGCGGCATTCTGGATGCGGTTGCGCGAGGTGCCCTTGATGCGCTCGACAAGATACTTGTCGATGCGCAGCAGCACTTGGCCTTTCTCTACCTCATAGCGGTAGTGCTCCCAGTAGTCGCGGCCGTCCTCGGTGAAGTCGGGGTCGCTGAAGTCGAGCTGGATGTCGCTGTGCGAGCTAGCATCGACATCATCCAGTCCTATGTCTAGCAAGTCGTCGTTCATCAGATGTTGGATTTGTATTCCTCGACCGCTTGCTCATAGTTGCGCTGCTCAATCGAGTCGATGGTGTGCTGGTCAAGTATCGAGTCGGGGTTGAGATTCTCAATCGAACCGTCACCCACGGTGAGCTTGACGTGCGAGTTGATGCTCACGCATGTGCCCGGGGCCACCGAGTGGCCATTGACCTGGACTTGAAGTATCAAGCCGCCATAGGGCGAGGCGATGCTGTCGACCTCGATGCTCTTGAAGCCCATCGACTTGAGCATGGCGACACCCTGGCGAACCGACGTGTCCTGTAATCTAGGCAACTGCACACCACGAGGGTGCAATGCATTGACTTTGAGATAAATCACGCGGATGGCCTTGACCTTAGAACCTGCCTTGGGGTCCTGGTCGATAATGACACCGGGAGGATACTGCTCGCTGAAGGTGGTGCTGTCGCTGATGTCCCAGTTGAAGCCGGCATTCTCCAGTGCCTCGATGGCATTGTCAAGCGTCATGGTGCGCACATCGGGCACTTGGCGCTCCTGGCCGTGAGAGGTGAACACATCGATAAACAGCAGGCCGATGTAGAACAGGGCGATGGCGGCAACCACCATCAGAATGGAGTTGAGAATGAACGGATGCTTCTCCTTGAATTCGTTGTATGCGTTTTGACTCATTGCGATTGAGAGTTGTATGCTTTTTTAGTCATTAATCTGCAAAGATACAGACTTTTCGGCACATATCCACCATTTTGGATAACAAAAATCGCCATGCACACCGCGGTGCATGGCGTAATGTGGTATATAACAATAGATTAAGCGTCGATGATCTCGCGGCCGAATGGCGTCAGCGCGATGTGAGCCATCTTCATGTGCTGCTTGCCGAATGGGATGCCCACGATGGTGATGTAGAGCAGCAGCCCGAAGAACCAGTGGGTCAACGCTATCCAGATGCCACCGATGAAAAACCAGATGATGTTCATGGCCATGTTCAGGCAACCGCTGGTGGGCTTGCGAACCACGCGCGAACCGAAGGGCCAGAGGCACAGGAGGCCCAGTTTGAGCGATTGCAGCCCGAACGGGATGCCGATGATGGTCACCATCATGGCCAGCGAGGCCATGATATACTCGACAGCAGTGGCGATGCCACCGAATATCAGCCAGATGATGTTGCCTAGGAATTTCATTGCACTTATGTTTTGGAATTTAACTTTCGGGAGTAGCTTCTTTTCGGTAGTTAAAGGAGTTATGTAGTTAAGACATCACTTTTAGTAGTAGAGAAGTAAGGGAGTAGAGTAGTAGGGCCGATACATTACATTGGCAGCACACGGCATTTAAAATTGATTGAGGCAATGGTTTTACTACTTTACAACTCTACTATTTTACTACATCAGAAACTTATGTTTTGGAAACCATTCTTGCAAAATACGTGCCAATGGCTTTACCACAACTCCCTGGCAATGATGGCGGCGGCACGTTCGAGATAACGCGCATCAGTCTCATCAAACTGGGCAAGTTCCTTGCTGTCGATGTCGAGCACGCCACGGACGATGCCCTGACCATCAAGCAGCGGAACCACAATCTCGCTGCGCGACAGCGAGCTGCAGGCAATGTGGCCAGGAAATGCCTCCACGTCAGGCACCACTTGCGTCCGGGCCTGAGCCCATGCCGTGCCACACACGCCACGGCCGTGGCCGATGCGGTAACAAGCCACACTACCCTGGAACGGCCCCAGCACAAGCTGGTCGTTCTCCACCAGGTAGAATCCTACCCAGAAGTAGCGTTCACCCATCACCTCGCGCATCAGTGCCGAAGCATTCGACAGCACACTCATCATGTTTCTCTCACCGGCTATCAACCCTTCAAGCTGCGCCAGCATCGTCTCATATTGTTTCTCCTTCATCGACAAAAAACGATTGACTTTTAACTATTAACTGTAAACTGTTTGCTCGCTACCACTGGATCGGTGCCAGCCCCTGGCGTTGCAGGTAGGCATTGGCTTGCGAGAAGTGGTGACAACCAAACCACCCTCCACGGTTGGCCGACAGCGGCGACGGATGGGCTGCAGTGAGCACAAGGTGATCTAGACGGTTGATAAACCGACCTTTCTGCTTGGCATAGTTGCCCCAAAGCATGAATACAAGTCCCCGGCGACGCGTGGCCAAGGCTGCAATGGCTGCATCGGTGAACTGCTCCCAACCCTTGCCCTGATGCGACCCGGCACGATGAGCCTCGACAGTGAGGGTGGCGTTGAGCATGAGCACACCCTGTCGAGCCCAACGAGTGAGATTGCCACTCGTGGGTATCGGAGCGCCGGTGTCGTCATGAACCTCCTTGAAGATGTTGACCAGCGAAGGAGGGTAGGGCACGCCATCGTTCACGCTGAAGCACAGACCATTGGCTTGCCCAGGGCCATGATAGGGGTCTTGACCCAGAATCACCACCTTCACCTGGTCGAATGGGGTGGCATCAAATGCGGCAAAGATTTGTCGGCCAGGAGGGAATATTTGCTTGGTGCGATATTCCTCGCGCACAAACTGTGTGAGTTGCTCAAAGTAAGGCTGTTGCCACTCGCTGGAGAGCGCTTCGAGCCAGCTGGGGTCTATCTTGACGGTCATAAAAACTTTAAAAATTGCGAACCAATTTGCAAAGCTACAAAAAAAATTGTAATTTTGCAGCCGCAAACGCAAAAAATGACACATACTGGACCCGTAGTTCAATGGATAGAATAAAGGATTCCGGTTCCTTCGATTGGGGTTCGACTCCCCACGGGTTCACAAAGGAAATCGCCAAATTGCTGAAACACAGTAATTTGGCGATTTTTTGTTGACTTGCAATCATTGGCAGACGACAAGAAAGATTCTTGTCCATGGCCAGAACGACTCAGCGAGTTTAGGACACAGGTTCATCTCCTAAAGCAGTGAATGATTAGCAATCAGCTGCTCGAGCATGGCATGCCAATCGCCGCCGTTGTCGGGTTGCAGGGTGTGCATGCCCAGGGCAGCCGCAGTCGCCACATTGCGTGGGCCGTCGTCAATGAAGACGGTCTCGTCGGGGCGTGCTTGCTCGTTGCGCAACACGGCCTCAAAGATGCGCGCATCGGGCTTCATCAGTCGCATCTGGTAGCTGA
Source organism: Porphyromonadaceae bacterium UBA2720 (assembly GCA_002353885.1). Lineage (GTDB taxonomy): Bacteria > Bacteroidota > Bacteroidia > Bacteroidales > Muribaculaceae > Sodaliphilus. The sequence goes on along the minus strand of DEKO01000016.1, from coordinate 3,118 downwards.
GGTAGAGGGCATCGAAGTAGTGGCTGATGCCATGGCCATGGCCATCGAACGCGTCACTGAGCACCCATTGCATCATGAAGGGGTTGGTGTTGCTCAGCAGACTCACGCGGTAGCCTCGCTTGCGTAGTTCGAGCAATTTGTCAAGGTTGCGTTGCGGAAGCCTGACAAAGTATCCTTGCCAGCCATGGGCACAATCGTCCAGTGTCATCTCCTTACCCGCCAGCCGACTCAATTGCTTGCGAAATTCTTCGGCATCAATCTGACCACCCTCGAGCTGGCCAAATATGCCCACTTGTTCGAAGGCATCGAGGTAGTGGACAGCATCATTGAAGCCTACCTCTTGAAATCGCCTGATAGCCTGGTTTTTATCTATTTCAAAAATGACCCCTCCCAGGTCAAATATGATGTTGCGAATCATTTGTTAAAAAGCTAAGGAGAAGTTAGCCCACCCTTCTGGACCTCTAGGGAGGAGCTGACAACTTTGATTTTTATTTTCATCTAATTCCCAACAGACGATGAGTCTGCAGCGACAGGCGCCATTGCGGATGTTGCAGCACAGCTTGGACACAAGATTCCAGGTTGGCTTGGCGCTCAACTGGGTCGTCGACAAAGCACGGTTGCAAGAAACGATGACTGGCCTTGATGTGGTCATATTGACTCAAGTCTTGTCCAGTATAGACCACCTTAAGTTCGTCGCAGCTGGTGAGCACAGTGGGGAACAGGTCGCCACCTGCATAGGCGCCCTTGGGCGACAGGGTCACCCAGTCGATGCCTGCTGGCAATGGGCGCGTGCCGTTGGTCTCGATGGCGATGGTCTTGCCTGTGCATTGCTTGAGCGTGGCAATCATCTCAGCGTCAATCCATAGCGATGGCTCGCCTCCTGTGAGCACCAGCAGTGGTGCTTGCGGCCAGCGGTTGATGGTGTCGACGATCTGTTGCAGCGACATGGCGGTGCCCTGCTGGTGCAGGGTGTCGCAGAAGCTGCAGCGCAGGTTGCAACCGCTCAGTCGCACAAACACGCTGGCCGTGCCCGTGTTGTATCCCTCGCCTTGCAGCGAGTAGAAGATTTCGTTGATGGTGTAAGTCATTGTCAGGATTTTGTGCAAAGGTACGGCAATCTCTCAAGATGCGCAATTTTTGGAGGTCTTTTGTGGCGCTGCATGAAAAAATGCCTCTTTAATGCCGTTTTTGAAATCTTTTTACTACCTTTGTCGGCAGGATAAGCCGAATTACTAACCTAATAACATTTTTATTATCAATGAAGAAACTTTTTACACTTCTGATGCTTGTTGCCCTGGTGGCAACATCATCGGCACAGGTGCAGTTTGCCGGGCGCAAGGCAGCGTCGCGTCACCTGTTGCAGCGCGAGAACACCCAACGCGGCGGG
>DEKO01000016.1:1217-1703 GCA_002353885.1 Porphyromonadaceae bacterium UBA2720 | reverse complement strand
TCACCGAGCAGCCCGAGGGCGAAGCCATGCGCTATGAGCGCAGCGGACAGGCCTTGGTGGTCTATGATGGTGTCCTCTATACCTCTGAGCAGTCCGACAAAACCACGTTGGTCTATGATCCTGATGGAACTACTGTGTGGTTCAAGAACATTGTCAACGGCCTGAGCGGCCAGTTTGGCGATTCGTGGGTGCGTGGCACACTCAGCGACGACGGCACGACACTCACCGTCCCGCTCGACCAGACAGTGGCTTGGAGCTACCAGTTTGAGGCAGGCATCGGCCTGGCATGGGGACGCACTGTGGTCAACGAAGACAACACCATGGTCAGCTTTGAGCGCGACGAGACGGTCACCGAGGCGGTCTACACCATCAGCGATGGCAAGCTTACCTTGCAAGGAACTAATGGACGTACCGAGTTCCAGAACGAGATCCAGGATTTTGTGGCCGAGGGATTGACCTGCTGCTACGAGGACGACGGTGCTTGGC
>DEKO01000016.1:0-1160 GCA_002353885.1 Porphyromonadaceae bacterium UBA2720 | reverse complement strand
GAGTGGAACACCGTGCTCACCGAGAAACCTGTCATTCCCGCACCCGACATCATCAGCGAGCAACCCGAAGGAGAGTTGAGGCAATATGTGCGCACGGGCTGCAACATATATCAGGGATGGATGGGCCCAGTGCTGACCGACCAGAAGGGCATGGCCGACATCGTTTTTGACCCAGACGGAAAGACGGTCTATCTGCGCGATGTGGTCTATGATGTGGCATCCGATGTGTGGGTGCGCGGCACGCTCAGCGACGACGGCACCAAGATTACTGTGCCCACCGGGCAATACCTCTATTGGGACGAGACCGAAGAGAAGGGCATGGTGGTGCAGTGGATGTCCACTGGTGTCGAGACACAACTCGACGAAGAGGGACAAGAGCAGCAGGTGATGACGCTGACGGTGCATCTGGGTGTGACCGAGGTTACCTACACCATCGCCGACGGAACCATCAGCCTGGACAATTGTGTGGGCGACCCCAATGCTGAATATCCCAACAACTACATTGCCACCGGTCTTGGCGTGGTCTATGACAATGACCTCACCTTCTGCGCAATGGATTTCAACACGACCTATACCGAGTTCGTTCTCACACCTGCAGTGCCAGCCGATCCTATCCTCCTGGAGGACGCATGGTTTGACGATGGCACTGAGGATGGCTACAGCTGCCTTGACTTCACCATCCCAAGTGAGGATGTCGATGGCAACTACATCAACCTGCAATACACCAGCTTGAGTGTCTATACCGACGATGACGAGCCCTTCACCTTCCTGGCTGAAACCTACTATAACGACCTCACCGAAGACATGACCGAGATTCCCTATGAAATCTACAACTCGGGTTATGACTTCGATGCAGCGCGCATCTACTTCTATCGCACCAACGCAGGTGACAATCCGCTGTTCACACAGCGCATCGGTTTGCAGGTGCACTATGATGTGCCTGTCGTGGGCGAGGATGGTGAGACCACTGTCGTGCGCAACTCATCCAACATCGTCTACTGGTATCTGAACAACTCGGCAGTGTCCGACGTCAAGGCTGCCAGCGCAACTGGCGACGATGCCTACTACAATCTCATGGGTCAGCGCATGAGAGGCACAAATCTGCCGGCTGGCATCTACATCCACAACGGGAAAAAAGTCGTGATTAAGTGAGCGCAACA
>DEKO01000170.1:13976-24213 GCA_002353885.1 Porphyromonadaceae bacterium UBA2720 | reverse complement strand
GCATCGAAGATGCAGAGCGGGTCGAAGACCCGATTTTGTTCAAAGCATTTTGACGTCTCCGGCGCAATTGCTGAACAGATACCTCCTGTCATGACTCTAACACTGGCAATTTACAATTCTTAATTCTTAATTAAAAAAGTATTACCGTTGCCTTCGGCCAAGGTAGGTGGCACCTCGGAAGAGCAAAATGAAAAAAACTTCGTCTTTTTATTTTGCTTTTCGCTCGGTTTGCATTACCTTTGCGGTCACGAAATTTAACGACAAAAACTAACCATAATGAGAAAACTGATGATGACAATCATGACGGTCGCCGCGATGTCGGTGGCCGCGCAACAGGTGGGCGTCAACCGCGCCGACATGGACCTTACAGTATCGCCAGGCGAGGACTTCTTTGAGTATGCCGGTGGTAACTGGATGAAGAACAACCCATTGAAGCCCGAGTACTCGCGCTATGGCGTGTTTGACGACCTGGCCGAGAACAATCGCAAACAGCTGCAGGAGCTCTTCGCCGAGCTGGGCAAGACCAAGCATGCCCGCGGCACAGTGGGGCAGAAGGTGACTGACCTCTACAATCAGGCCATGGACAGCGATCGGCTCAACCGCGAGGGGGCCGCTCCCATCAAGCAAGACTTGGCCGATGTGGCCGCGTTCAAGAAGAAGGACTTGACTGCCTTCATCGCCAAGACGCATCTCACACTGGGCAACCCGTTCTTTGGCATCGGTGTCGAGACCGACCTCAAGAACAGCGACATGAACGTGATGTGGCTCAGCGCCGGCACCGCCGGTCTGCCCGACCGTGACTACTACCTCAACACCGATGCCGACAGCAAGAAGATTCAGGAGGCTTATCGCAACTACCTGATCAAGGAGTTCATGCTGTGTGGCTTCACCAAGAAGGTGGCTCAGCGTGCAGCCAAGACCATCTATGACATCGAGTATCAGTTTGCTCAGGCTCAGATGAGCCGCGCTGAGGCACGCGACTATAATAAGCTATACAACATCCGCACCATCGATCAGCTGCAGAAGGACTACCCCGCTATCCAGTGGCGCGAGTACTTCAACCTGATGGGTGTGAAGAACATTGACTGGGTCATCCTTGAGCAACCCAAGGTGATGGAGGTGGCACAGAAGCTGATGTCGACCCTGACCGAGCAGCAGATGCGTGACTATCTGGCCGGACAGGTCATCACACGCGCCACGAGCTACCTGGGCGACGAAATCTACATGACGAGCTTCGATTTCTATGGCCGCATGCTCAGTGGACAGAAGGAGCCGCGTCCACGTTGGAAACGCGCACAAGGACTGCCCAACGCACTGCTGGGCGAAGCCGTGGGCGAACTCTATGTCGAGCGCTACTTCAACCAGGACAGCAAGGACAAGATGATGCGCCTGATCACCAACTTGCGCAAGTCGCTGGCCGCTCACATCGCCGGTCTGACCTGGATGAGCGACACCACTAAGGTCAACGCACTGGTCAAGCTCAACTCGTTCACGGTCAAGATTGGTTATCCCGACAAGTGGCGCGACTACAGCGGACTGCAGGTCGACCCCGATAAGTCACTCTATGAGAACATCAAGGCTGCGACCATCTATGAGACTCGCCGCAACCTGGACAAGCATGGCAAGCCCGTCGATAAGGATGAGTGGGGCATGACACCGCAGACGGTCAATGCTTACTATAACCCCACGACCAACGAGATTTGCTTCCCGGCTGCCATTCTGCAACCGCCATTCTTCGATGTGAATGCCGACGATGCCACCAACTATGGTGCCATCGGCGTGGTGATTGGTCATGAGATGACTCATGGGTTTGACGACCAGGGCCGCATGTTCGACCAGGCCGGCAACATGGTGGACTGGTGGACCGAGGGCGACGCCCAGCGCTTCCAGGCCGCTGCCGAGAAGCTGGCCGCACAATTTGACCAGATTGTGCTGGTCAAGGACTTGCACGCCAACGGCCATCTGACCCTGGGCGAGAACATCGCCGACCAGGGTGGCTTGCGCATCGCCTATGACGCTTTCCGCCAGACCCAGCAATTTAAGGATGGCAAGCTGCTCGACGGCTTCACCCCGGCACAGCGCTTCTATCTGAGCTATGGCCGCATCTGGGCCGAGAACGCCACCGAAGAAGCCATCTTCCAGCAGACTAAGAGTGACCCGCACAGCATTGGCCGCTATCGTGTCAACGCCACACTGCGCAACATCGACACGTTCTTTGAGGCATTCGGCATCAAGAAGGGCGACAAACTGTGGCTCGACCCTGCCGACCGCGCCATCATCTGGTAAGCCAGGCTGACAACAATCACTGACACAAGCGCGCCGCGTCTCTCTGATGGTTGAGAAGACGCGGCGTGCTGCATGATAGTCAATTCAGCTAGAGGCCAAAAAAACGGCCCCAATTTGTTTGGGGCCGAAGTTTTTTTGTCATGCTTCTTCGTCGGTGCCGATGGGAATCTGGCGCTTAAACACTTCCTTGAACGTGATTAGGGTCTCGCTGCGGCCAAGACCCATCTTCAGGAACTTGTGGTGGATAATGTCGAGCAAGTCGTCGTTGTTCTTAGCATAGAGCTTTACAAACAGGTCATACTTGCCAGTGGTGTAGTAACACTCGACTACCTCCGGTACAGCTTTCAAACGTTCAACCACCTCGCTGAATTTGGAGGGGTCGTTGAGGAAGAAACCGATGTAAGCACAAGTTTGGTATCCCACCTCGGCTGGATCGATGAGCGAGATGGAGCCGTTGATGACTCCCAGGTTGTACAACTTCTGGATGCGCTGGTGAATGGCTGCGCCACTCACATTACATGTCCGCGCGATTTCCAGATAGGGTTTGCGCGCATTGTGTGAGAGCATCTTCAGGATTTTGTAATCCAGCGCGTCTAATTTTGCATTTGCCATACTAGAATGTTGTTACTGGGTTAATAATTATGAACCGAAATCTCGGTTTTGCGGTCAAATTCGATGCAAAATTAAGAAAAAAAACCGACTCAGTTACAGAATTGTAATATTCTTTTGGGCAAATTCTTAAAATTTTAAGTTTTTTATGGATTTTGCTTTAAGTTGTGCGCATTTTTTCACGTTTATTCACTGTTTTTGGTAGGGATGGATGGCTTGATGGGCTCCAGGGTAAACAGCGCGGTGACCAAGGTGATGCGCTGGGGAAGACGACCATCGGTGCTCCACTGCAACTCGATGCCCAGCACATCGCGTGCGGTAGCTGACACGTCAAATCCGACCGCTTCGAGCGAAGGACGCATCAGTTCGGGGTGACGGCAAGGTTTGCCATCGACACGGCTACACTGGCAAGGGCGGCAATAGTGGCACAGGCCGACGAAAAGCCGACTGCCAGGATGGGCCGCCTCTTGGGCATGCAGGAAAGGTAGCATTTGGCGCCAAGCGTCGTCGATGGCCTGTGACGACAATTGGCGTCGCTGGGCATCGCTATTGCATGCCTGGCGCGTTGCCTGGTCGAAGGTGATGACTGTGCCCCACACGGTCACTTGCTCATAGCCGTCGGTCAGCCTCTCAACATCATCGTCAAAAGGTGGACAACACCACATGCGGCCATAGTTGTTGCACTGCTTGCAGAAAGCCAAGAATCGTGGCACATTGCGGTACTGCTCGACATATCTTGCAGCATCGATGGTGGCAACATGGTGGGTGATGTGATGCATCGGTTAACGCAGTTTCTTGATTACAGGCAACAACACCTGCTCCATCACAGCATAGCCGGCATCGTTAGGGTGCACGCCATCATCGCCAAAGGCCGGATTCAGGGCACGGTGGTCATCGGCGACAAGTGGGGTGAAGTAGTCGAGCCAGGTGGCCTTGTAGCGCTTGGCTAGTGCCTGTAAGCGGCTGTTGAGCCGAGCCACCTTCTCAGGCACGTTGGTCACGTCGGGGCGCCACACATAGTGGTCACATGGCGGCACGCTGGCCAGAACCACTTTGACCTTGGCTTGCTTGGCCATGATGAGCATGGTCTCGATGTTGCCCACGGTGTTGTCTTCGCGGTAGGGACCGGCATTCTCAGCAATGTCATTGGTCCCGGCGCAGATGACAACAACCTTGGGCTTGAGGTTGAGCACATCGGTGCGGAAGCGCACCAGCATCTCCTGGCTGGTCTGTCCCGAGATGCCGCGGCCGATGAGGCGGTTTTGTGCGAAGAAGTCAGGGCGCATCTCCACCCAGTGCTCGGTGATACTGTTGCCCATGAGCACCACACGATGGCCGTCGTTGCGTTGCATGTTCAGTTCCATGTTGGCTTGTTCAAATCGTCCAACCTGTGCGAAGTCGCGCATGTCACGTGCCCCGGCTGCGATGGCAGTCAGGCACAGCAGGGTAGCAAGAGTGCGTGTCGTCATTCTATTCGTCGCGTTCATAGGCAGCCATGTTGTCGCGGCTTTCCCACACCTCGGCGCGGTAGCAGTTGGGCACGGTGTCAACAATCCATCGAGCAATGTTCTCGGCTGTAGGGTTAAACTTGAGCACCTCGTTGAGGTTGCGGTGGTCGATGTGGCCATGAATCATCTTCTTGATTTGAGTAAAGTCGGTCACCATGCCGTTGCTGTCCAATTCTTTCGACTTGCAGTAGATGTTGATCATCCAGTTGTGTCCGTGCAGGTTCTCGCACTTGCTCTCATAGTCGAGATACAGCTGGTGACATGATGAGATTTCCAGGGTCTTCTTGACAAAGTACATGGTTTTAATTAATAATGAAAACTGTAAAATGAAAAATGTAAACTGTAAAATGAAAAATGCCTATCCCTCTAGTCCCATCAGACGCGGCATGGTGCGTCGCTACAGCCGGGCTCTATGCTTGCTTCGGGACGTGCCATGGCGCGTCCCTACCTGTTCGCTAAAAGCCAAAATTAGTTATCGTAGATGGTTTTGTCGTTGATGCCGGCTTCGCGCAAGGCTTGACGGCGCTCGGTGCAGGTGCCGCAGGTGCCGCAATGGTGCTCGCCGCCCTTGTAGCACGAGTAGGTCTCGGCATAGTTCAGCCCAAGTGCTGCACCATGACGTGCAATGTCGGCTTTGCTCAGATGGGTGTAAGGTGCGAACACTTGAATACCCTCATAGGTGCCTTGCTGCATGGCAGCCGACATTGCGTCGACAAAACTGGCCCGGCAGTCGGGATAGATGCTGTGGTCGCCTGCGTGGTTGGCTATCATCACCCGCTTCAGTCCATAGCTCTCGGCGATGCCGCAGGCTATCGATAGCATGATGCCGTTGCGGAAGGGAACAACGGTCACCTTCATGTTCTCGTCATCGTAGTTGCCGTCAGGAATGGCGTCGGCACTCTCGAGCAACGCGCTCTTGAAGTACTGGCGCATGAAGTCGAGCCTGATGATCAGGTGCTTGATGCCCAAGCGTTGGCAGTGGGTGATAGCCCACTGTCGCTCACGGCCATTCTGTGTCGACCCGTAGTCAAACGTGATGGCCATGGCAATCTCGTCCTTGTATTCATAGAGCATGGTGGTCGAGTCCATGCCGCCTGAGGTGATGATTACTGCGTCTTTCAACTTTTCCAGAGAATAATTTATAATGTATAGTGAAACGACTAATGCCTAATGGGGGTGAGGCTCCCTAAAAACTACTGCTGCATTGCGCGCTGATTCTGGCTTTGACCATGTCCTGGTGGTCATCGTCGCCCCAGTTGGCAAATGGTAGTATTGAAATGCCGCCGCGAGGGTTAAAGAAGCCAATTACCTCAATATACTTCGGGTCCATCAGGGCAATCAAGTCCTTCATGATGATGTTGACACAGTCTTCATGAAAGTCGCCATGGTTGCGAAAGCTGAATAGGTAGAGCTTTAGGCTCTTGCTCTCGACCATGCGGATGCGAGGGATGTAGTTGATGACGATGCGACCAAAGTCGGGCTGTCCCGTCTTAGGGCACAATGAGGTGAATTCTGGGCAATTGAGTGTCACCAGATAGTCGTGCTCGGGATGCTTGTTGTCGAAGGTCTCGAGCACTTCGGGTGTATAGCCGAAGCGATATTCGGTGCCTTGGTTGCCCAGCAGAGTCACTCCCTGCAATTCTTGTTCGTTGCGTGGCATGATGATACTTTTTTCTGTTTCGGGCTGCAAAGTTACGATTAAGTGAGCGAAGAGCAAAAAAATGAGCTTATTTTTTTCTTTTCCGAACGTGAGTAACTTGGGCGACAGCTAACGTTGCAACTTTTTTAGACTTTAGACGTTAGTTGTTAGTAGGAATGCGGGGTGCCGCGGGGAGCCCCCCTCGGTCCCCCCCTAAAGAGGGGGAAGGTCAGCCGCCATCATGTAATGGTCCTACTACTTTACTACCTCACTACTAAAATATACCTTTTGTCGAGGCGGACGGCGCGGGAGCGCCGTCCCTACAACCGCCAGGCTGACTAAGTAATCTGAATTCTTAAAAATAGCAAAACGAATGTAAAAGTTTGGCCCAATTGCCGGATTGTCACTATTTTTGTAGTTTATAACCAAAACCTATCGTGTTGATGAAGAAAAATCTGATCTTATTGTTTGCCGTGATGGTGGCCTTTCAGTTGTGGGCGCAGGACACCATCGAGGTCGTCAATATCGAAAACCGAGCCGTGCGTGACTATATGGCAGATGCACAACGCACCTATACTCAAAACGATGATTACAAGGTTAGTGTCGTCACCAAGTATAACAACTCGGACATATATGGCAAGAAGCTGTATTGGCCCAACGGGAAGTTGGTCACTTGGGAGCCTACTGTGCCTCCCGAAGAGATCAAGGAGATTCTGATAACGGTGGGCGAACGCGAAGACTACAAGGGTGCTTACACGTTCAACCCCGATGAAAACGATGTCTCGTCTTACATGATACGCAACCTGCTGCCCAATCGGTTGTATTACTACAAGGTTGAGGAAATACGGGTTGATGGCACGGTCACACAGATGGCTCACGGCAAGTTCCGCACCGAGGGGCTGGTAAGAATGATCCAAGTGCGCAACAACAGCAACATACGCGACCTGGGTGGATGGCCCACACAATATGGCGTACCCGTCAAGTATGGCCGGCTCTATCGCAGTGGCAGCCTCGAGAGGACCACGCGGCAGGGGCGGCACGACTTTGTTGACAACCTGGGTGTGGTGGCTGAGCTGGACTTGCGTCATGAGGTCAAACGCACTACTTCGTGTCTGGGCGAGGACAAAGACTACCTGCGCATCAGCCATGGCATGTATCTGAGTGGAATCAAGGAGAAGAACGATGTCTATGTCACCGACTTGCGGTGGGTCATCATGCGGTTGCATGAGGGCAAGAACGTCGACTGGCACTGCGCCATCGGTTGCGACCGATGTGGCACACTCAGTTTCCTCGTTGAGGGATTGCTGGGGCTGAGCGAGTTGGACTTGTGTCGAGATTATGAGTTGTCCACATTCAGTCTGAGTAGGAAAAACAAGCGTGTGCGCAGTCCGCTCAAGTCGATGCTTAACCACATCCGCACTTATGGGCCCAAGGACGATCTGGCCAAGTGCTTCTATAACTACTGGCTGAGCATCGGCATGGAGAAGCGCGAACTGGACTACTTCCTCCACATCATGCTGGGTGTCAAGAACGACTCATCTCGGATTGGCACGCGCAGCCAAGTTGTCGAGTAGATTTGGTGTGCGCGGCAGTGGCCGCCTCGTAACCACTTAACCTGAATTCAGTTAATGAGAATAATGAAGCATTCTATGAACAAATCATTCCAGTTGTTATTGAGTGTCATGACTTGCCTGGCGACCATGGCGCTGATGGTTGCATCAACTTCTTGCTCCGACTCCAGCAGCAACGAGGGCCTTGTCATCAACGAACTGATGGTGTCGAACCACTCGGGCATTGTTGATGAGGATGGCGAACCCAGCGACTGGCTCGAAATCAAGAACACTTCGTCAGAACCTGTCTCGCTGGGCGGCTATGCCCTGCGCATGGTCAAGGACAAGGATGCCAGCAAGTCGAAGAAGAAAGATAAAAAGAAAACCAAGAAGAATAAAGACAAAGCTGACGAGGCAGGCAATGCCGATGCGGCTGTCGACAAGAAACTGTGGGCATTTCCCGAGCGCGTGCTCAAGCCTGGCGAGTGCCTGCTGGTCTTTGCCTCTAAGAAGAACAACAACTCGCCCGACGGCCCGCTGCACACCAGTTTTAAACTCTCGTCCAAGGGTGGCAAACTGCTGTTGCTCAAGCAGGAATCAGTGGTCGATAGTGTCAGCTATCCCGAGTTGCAAGACGACCAGTGCTATCGTCGCATGGCCGACAGCACCAGTACCTTTGAGGCATGCTATGAGCCCACGCCAGGACTAGAAAACACACCCCAGGGATATGAACAGTACAATGTCTTGATCGACAAACAGCGCAAGGGCCCGCTGCGCATGTGGGAGCTGCAGCCCCGTGGACACAAAGAGGGCTTGGCCTGGGTCGAGGTCAAGAATGTCTCGGACCAGCCCGTCGACCTGGCCGACTATTGTCTGACAACCAGCATCAAGGACATGAGCCAGTGGCAGTTCCCGTCGGTGCAGCTTAAGCCCGGTGCTGTCTATGTGGTCGACACGCGGCGGATGCAGTTCAAGGTCAATCTCAACAAGTCGGTCACACTGACGCGCGACGGCGAGTTTGTCGACGGACTGTGTGGAGCCATGGTGCCGGTGGGCGCATCGGTGGGACGCATCGCCGGCAAGCCCGGAAACTATTATTTTGCCTCGCCCACACGTGGGGCCGAGAACACCCAGCCCGGCTATCGGCACATCGCCGCCCAGCCCTCGTTCAACCCTACCCCCGGGGTGTACGCCCACACCGACCGGATGCGCATCCTCATCGACACCCATGGCGGCATGGTGCACTACACCATCGATGGCAGCAAGCCCACCGTGCAGTCGCCGGTCTACAAAGACTCGATTGTCATCGACCGCAACACCACTGTGCGCGCCATCAACGCAGGCGACTCCACGTCGTTGCTCAGCGACGAGGTCACCGCGACATTCATCCTGGCCGAGCACACCCTGCCGGTAGTCAACATTACGGTCAATCCGGCCGACCTCTATGACTATTATCGTGGCATCTATGTCACCGGACCACATGCTCAGGCCGAGATTCCACACTATGGAGCCAACTACTGGAACCCCTCGTGGCGCAAGGCTCGTGTCGAGTTGCTCGACGGCGACAAGGGATTCTCGGCAGGTTGCGAGCTGGCCATATTCGGTGGCTTCTCGCGCATGCTCCAGAAGAAGTCGTTCAAGATTCGCTTCCGCGACAGCAATGGCCCAGTGGGCATCGACTATGACCTCTATGCCGACGGGCAACCATGGGACGTGCGCAAGTTTGTGCTGCGCTCGGGCTCGCAGGACATCACGGGGGTGATGGCGCGTGACGAGTTCTTCACCAGCCTCATGGCCGAGAGCTGTCCCAACCTGCTCGTGCAGGCCTATCGCCCTGTGGTGCTCTATGTCAACGCCGCATACTTCGGGGTGTACTATATCCGTGACAAGATTGACAAACGCTTTGTGGCACGTCACCTCAATGTGTCGGACGACGAGGTGTCTATCATCATGTCGGGCAAATATTGTGAGGAAGGCACTAAAAAGGACTTTGACGACCTCGTGGCCTACATCAAGACGCACGACATGTCAGTCAAGGAACATTATGAGCGTGTCAAAGACTGGCTGGATGTCACCGGCCTTGTGGACCTGCAGCTGGGACAGATGTATTCGGGCAACCAAGACCTGGGCAATGTGCGCTTTGTGCGCTCAGAAGACCCTGCAGGCGACATGAAGTGGCATCTCGTCTTCTACGACCTGGATGCCACATGGGCGTCGGACAAAACACCGGCCGACTATATCTACAATGCCAGTGGTGGCGTGGCTGTGCAGAACACGCTCACCAGGCTCCTGCTCAAGAATGACGAGTTCAGGCAGCTGCTGCTGCAGCGCACATCGTTGCACTTGCACAAGACCTTCGCCCCCAGCCATGCCAGAGCCGTCTTCGACCGGCTCATTGCAACCATCCGGCCCGAAATGAAGCGCAACTGCGAGCGCTGGCCCCGCGTCTTGTCCTACGACCGATGGGAGAAGCATGTCCAGGCCTTCCGCCAGCGTTTCGACGGTCGTCACAAGTTCTTGCTCGACGGCTTGCGCAAGGCTCTGAACATCACACCCGACGAGGAAAAGAAATATTTCGCCGACCTCGGGTATTAGTCACCCCCTGAAGGGGTGTGAGGGGTGAGGCGGTAGGGACGCGCCATGGC